>NZ_JAGWCU010000030.1:0-44550 GCF_020657755.1 Clostridioides sp. ZZV15-6388
TACAAGCAGGGGGTCGCAGGTTCGAGCCCTGCTGGTCCCACCATTTGCGGCCTGGTAGTTCAGTTGGTTAGAATGCCAGCCTGTCACGCTGGAGGTCGAGGGTTCGAACCCCTTCCAGGTCGCCAAAATAAAATATAAGAAATGCTGGTGTGGCTCAACGGTAGAGCAGCTGACTTGTAATCAGCAGGTTGTAGGTTCGATTCCTATCACCAGCTCCATGTAAAATTAATACGGAGGATTTCCCGAGCGGCCAAAGGGGGCAGACTGTAAATCTGTTGTCATCGACTTCGGTGGTTCGAATCCACCATCCTCCACCAAAAAAATGCGCGGATGTGGCGGAATTGGCAGACGCACTAGACTTAGGATCTAGCGCCATTGGCGTGGGGGTTCGACTCCCTTCATCCGCACCATTTTTATTTAATTTAATAAACGAGCGGGAATAGTTCAGTGGTAGAGCGCAACCTTGCCAAGGTTGAAGTCGCGAGTTCGAATCTCGTTTCCCGCTCCAAATTTATGTTTATAGTGCAATGTGGGTGCATAGCTCAGCTGGATAGAGCAACGCCCTTCTAAGGCGTGTGTCCGGGGTTCGAATCCCTGTGCGCTCACCACATATATATTGGGGATTAGCCAAGTCGGTAAGGCACATGACTTTGACTCATGTATGCGTAGGTTCGAGTCCTGCATCCCCAGCCAAATAAAAACATGGTCTATTAGCTCAGTCGGTAGAGCACCTGACTTTTAATCAGGGTGTCCCGCGTTCGAGTCGCGGATAGATCACCAATGGAGAGGTGTCCGAGTGGTTTAAGGAGCTGGTCTTGAAAACCAGTGACTTCGAAAGGGGCCGTGGGTTCGAATCCCACCCTCTCCGCCAAATGCCCAGATAGCTCAGTCGGTAGAGCAGGGGACTGAAAATCCCCGTGTCGGTGGTTCGATTCCGCCTCTGGGCACCAGAATATGGCGGTATAGCTTAGTTGGCTAGAGCGTTCGGTTCATACCCGAAAGGTCATAGGTTCGACTCCTATTACCGCTACTAAAATTTAATGTGGGCCATTAGCTCAGTTGGTTAGAGCGCCCGGCTCATAACCGGTAGGTCTGGGGTTCGAGTCCCTGATGGCCCACCACATTAAATTAAAGATTTATGGTGGGTATAGCTCAGTTGGTTAGAGCGCCAGATTGTGGCTCTGGAGGTCGTGAGTTCGACTCTCATTATCCACCCCAACTAATATGGTCTATTAGCTCAGTCGGTAGAGCACCTGACTTTTAATCAGGGTGTCCCGCGTTCGAGTCGCGGATAGATCACCAAAAAGGTGGCGACATAGCCAAGTGGTAAGGCAGTGGACTGCAACTCCTTGATCCCCAGTTCGAATCTGGGTGTCGCCTCCAATAAAATGCGCTCATAGCTCAACTGGATAGAGTGTCTGACTACGAATCAGAAGGTTAGGGGTTCGAGTCCCTTTGGGCGCACCATATAAACATCGAGGGATTATAGCTCAGCTGGGAGAGCACCTGCCTTACAAGCAGGGGGTCACAGGTTCGAGCCCTGTTAATCCCACCAGTGCAAACCTCTAGTAATTTTACTAGAGGTTTTATTTTTGATTAAAAAAGATTTATATTTAGGAGGTAAAAAATTTGTATATAATTATAGGAAATGAAATAGTTGATAGTGAAGAACTTAAAATAATCATAGATAAAAATAGTAAATTCAAAGTTGAAAAGGATTTAAGTAAAAGTACAAAAAGAGAGGATGTAATAGCTTATCAATTAAGTATAAATTTGGATTACTTAGATACTATTATAAGTGAACAAGATGAGTATATGACTTTATCTGATGAGGAAAAGTTTGATGAGTATATGACTTTATCTGATGAACTTGCACTAGATTTAGAAGAACTTATGCCAAAGTACACAATAATAAATGCTAGAGCATATAAATTAGATGAGGTAGAAGGAGTAGTAAAAATAATACTAGTTATAGCATATGCAGATTTAGGTCATCTAAAACTTTCTGATGTAATAAAACGTTTGTTAAGACAGATAGATTAAGATATGAACTATATTGAGAAAAGTATGTGAAATATTACGTAAAGATGAAAATAATTATGTAAACAGAGAAAAAAATAGTATAAAATAATATCAATTGTAGAAATTTTCACACAAGTTTGTCTGAAATTCCATAAAAAATCCCTTAATTTTAGTGAGGTAAATTGAGTTTAGACAGTCTAAAAGTTATATATATTTATAAATTTATCTTATTAATTAAGGAACTTGCTTAAACATCTTCAAAAATAAAGTATTTTAGTCTATAATCTTTAATATTACACAAACAATAAAGGAGAAGAATAGAGTATGCTTAAAAAGTTTAATAAAATACTAGTAGCTAATAGAGGCGAAATAGCTATAAGAATATTTAGAGCCTGTTCAGAATTGGGGATAAAAAGTGTTGGTATATATAGTAAAGAAGATAAATATGGATTATTTAGAACAAAAGCAGATGAATCGTATTTAATAGGGGAAGGCAAAGGTCCAATAGATGCATACCTAGATATGGATGGAATAATAGACTTAGCAAAGAGAAAAAAAGTTGACGCTATACATCCAGGATATGGTTTTCTAGCAGAAAATGCAGAATTTGCTCGCAAATGTGAAGAAAATGGAATTACTTTTATAGGCCCATCATCTAAAGTAATGAATATGATGGGGGATAAGATAAACTCTAAAAAAATTGCAAAAGAAGTTAATGTTCAAACTATACCAGGAGTGGAAAAAGCAATAAGAAGTACTGAAGAAGCAAAAGAAGTTGCAAACAAAATAGGTTATCCTGTTATGATAAAAGCATCTAATGGTGGTGGCGGTAGAGGTATGAGAATCGTACATCATGAAAAAGATTTAGAGCTTGAATATGAAACTGCTTGTAGTGAATCAAGAAAAGCTTTTGGTGAAGATATTATATTCATAGAAAAATATATAGCTGATCCAAAGCATATAGAAGTTCAAATATTAGGGGATAACTATGGAAATATAGTTCATTTATACGAAAGAGATTGTTCTGTTCAAAGAAGACATCAAAAGATAATAGAATATGCACCAGCATTTTCATTAGATGAAAAAGTAAGAAAAGAAATATGTGATGATGCAGTCAAGTTATCAAAATATGTAGGATATTCTAATGCAGGGACACTAGAATTCTTAGTAGATGCAAATGGTGGTCATTATTTTATAGAAATGAATACAAGAGTACAAGTTGAGCATACTGTAACAGAAATGGTTACAGGAATAGATATAGTTCAAAGTCAAATATTAATAGCTCAAGGATACAGTTTAGATAGTGAAGAAATAAATATAAAATCACAAGATGATGTTGAAATAAGAGGATATTCTATCCAATGTAGAATAACTACAGAAGACCCTAAAAATAGATTTATGCCAGACACAGGTAAAATTCAAGTTTATAGAACTGGTTCAGGATTTGGTATAAGACTAGATGGTGGAAATGGATTTACAGGAGCAAACATAAGTCCTCACTATGATAGTTTATTGGTTAAGACAATATCTTGGGATAGAACATTCCAAGGTGCAATAAATAAAACTATAAGATCTATAAAAGAGCTTAGAGTTAGAGGTGTTAAGACTAACGTAGGATTTTTAGTTAATGTTTTAAATAATCCTATATTCTCAAATGGTAAATGTAGTACTAAATTTATAGATGAAAATCCAGATTTATTTGAAATAACAGAAAGTAAAGATAGAGGAACAAAATTACTTCAATTTATAGGTGATGTAATTGTAAATGATAACGCTTGTCAAGAAAAACCATTATTTGATGCGTTACATGAACCAAGAATGAATAAAGATGGTTCAAAGGCAGAAGGAAGTAAGATACTTTTTGATAAGTTAGGTAAATCTGCATATATAGAAAAAATAAAAAATGATAAAAAACTATTATTAACAGATACAACAATGAGAGATGCACATCAATCATTATTGGCAACAAGATTAAGAACATATGACTTACTAAAAGCTGCTAAACCAACAGAAAAATATCAAAAAGATTTATTCTCACTTGAAATGTGGGGTGGAGCTACTTATGATGTTGCATATAGATTCTTAAAAGAGTCACCTTGGCGTAGATTACAAAAACTAAGAGAAGAAATACCAAGTATAATGTTCCAAATGTTGCTTAGAGCATCAAATGGAGTTGGATATAAAAACTATCCAGATAATGTAATAGAAGAATTTACAAAAGAGTCTGCTAAACAAGGAATAGATGTATTTAGAATATTCGACTCATTAAACTGGGTTGAAAATATGAAACCATCCATTAATACAGCTCTAGAAACTGGAAAAATAGTTGAAGCAACTATGTGTTATACAGGTGATATATTAGATAAGACTAAAACTAAATATGACTTAGAATATTATATTAAGATGGCAAAAGAGTTAGAAAGTTTAGGAGCAGATATAATAGCAATAAAAGATATGTCAGGACTTCTTAAACCATACTCTGCTTACACATTAGTCAAAGAACTAAAGAAAAATGTAAAAGCACCAATACATTTACACACTCATGATACAAGTGGAAATGGTGTGGCAACTTGTTTGATGGCATCAGAAGCTGGTGTAGATATAATTGACGCTGCATTAGAATCTATGGCAGGGCTTACAAGTCAACCATCGCTTAATGCAATAGTAGAAGCTCTTAAAAATACAGAAAGAGATACAGGTATAGATTTATTTGGATATGATGAGTTAGGAAAATACTATAAGGATTTAAGAAAAGTTTATAACAAATTTGAAAGTGACTTAACTAACTCTTGTGCAGAAATATATAATTTTGAAATACCAGGAGGTCAATATACAAACTTAAAACCTCAAGCTGATAGTTTAGGATTAGTTAATAGATTTGATGAAGTTAAAGAAAAATATAAAGAAGCTAATGAAGTTGTAGGAGATATAATAAAAGTAACACCATCTTCAAAAGTTGTAGGAGATTTAGCTATCTTTATGACTAAAAATAAATTAGATAAAGATAATATAATAGAAGAAGGTAAGAACTTATCATTCCCAGATTCTGTTGTAGACTACTGTAAAGGTATGATTGGTCAACCAGAAGGTGGTGTACCAAAAGATTTACAAGAAATAGTTTTAAAAGGTGAAGAAGCTATTACAGTAAGACCAGGTTCACTATTACCAGCAGAAGATTTTGATGAGATAGCAAAATATCTAAATGAAAAATATGATATAAATGCAAATATAAGAAATGTTATAAGTTATGCTTTATATCCAAAAGTTTATGAAGACTATATTAAACATTTACAACATTATAATGATATATCTAAACTTGAAAGTGATGTATTCTTCTATGGATTAAATAAAAATGAAGAATGTGAAGTAGAAATAGAAGAAGGTAAAGTATTAACGATAAGATTAGTTGAAGTTGGCGAAGTTAAAGAAGATGGATTTAGAACTATAGGTTTTGAATTAAATGGAATGGTTAGAGAAGTGGAAATAAAAGATAGAAACTTCTCTGGAAAAGTTACTAATGTTGAGAAAGCTGATATGAATGATCCACTTCAAATCGGAGCAAGTATACCAGGAAAAGTTATAAAGATAATGGTTAAAGAAGAAGATGAAGTAAAAGCAAATCAACCATTAATAGTTATAGAAGCAATGAAAATGGAAACTATAATAGTTGCTAAGACTGATGGAGTAATTAAATCAATTAAAGTAAAAGAAGATGATATGGTTGAAGATAAACAATTATTAATGATAATGAAATAATTGAATTAAAATAACTTATAAAACACTCTAAAATATTTTTATTAAATATTTAGAGTGTTTTTATTTATTTAAATTAAATATTTGTTAAAAAAAAGAGGAAAATTATATCCCTATGTAGAAATAAAGCTAGTAAGGAAAATGTTATCTAAAAATTCTAAAAATAATAAACATTTTCTAGACTATTTCTTAGGAAATAACAGCTAAGAGAAAATACATAAATTTAAAAGGTGGGTGCTTATATGAAAGTTTATGATAGTAATATGTTGAGAAATGTAGCGGTATTAGGACATAGCGGATGTGGTAAAACAAATCTAATCGAAACTATAGCTTACACAGCAAACACTAATAAGATACCTAAATTAACTGACAAGGTAAATATGACTTATAGTATGGGATTAATACCTATAGAATATAATGACTATAAGTTTAACTTATTGGATACACCAGGATATTTTGACTTTAGCGGAGACGTTGTATCATCTCTTAGAGCAAGTGATGCAGCAATAATAGTAATAGATGCAACAGCACCTATTCAAGTTGGTACAGAGAAATCATTAGAACTAACTGAGAGTATTCCTAAGATAATGTTTATAAATAAAATAGATAATGAAAAAGCAAGATATAAAGATGCAATAGCAATGTTAAGAGAAAAATACAATAATAAGATAGTTCCAATGATAAGTCCTATATACAAAGATAAAAACTTTGTCAAGTTACATAATGTATTTGAAAATATAGATGATTTAGAAGGTGAATTTAAAGAACAAGCTATGAGTGTAAAAGAAGCTTTAATGGAACTTATAGCAGAAACAGATGACCAAATATTAGATAAGTATTTTAATGGAGAAGAGTTAACTACAGAAGAAATCCAAAAAGGTATTGTTATAGGTATACAAAGAGGAGATATTATACCTGTAATATGTGGTTCAACTATAAATAACATAGGGACAAAAGAAATATTAGATACAATATCAAATTATATAGAACCTATATTTACAGAAGAGAGTAAGCCATTTAAAGGATTAGTATTTAAAACTATGGTCGACCCATTCGTAGGAAAAATGTCATATATAAAAATTACTCAAGGTACAATTTCTAAAGATAAAGAAATTTTTAATATAAACAAAAACATAAAAGAAAAAATAGCTAACATATATACATTGAGAAATAGTGAGTTAGTTGAAATAGAAAAAGCTAAGGCTGGTGATGTGGTAGTTGTAACTAAAGTTAATTCTCTAAAAACAGGAGATACTATATCTGTAGATAAAGATGCAGAAGCTTTAGATAAGATAGATTTCCCAAAACCACAAATATATTATGCTGTCAATCCTAAAAATAAGGGTGATGAAGAAAAGGTAGCTGCTGTATTAAACAAACTTGTAGAGGAAGACCCTACATTACATTGGTATAGAAATACAGAGACAAAGCAAGCTCTTTTAGGAGGACAAGGGGAACTTCACATAAAAACAATTAAAAATAAAATGAAAGATAAGTTTGGGGTAGATGTTGAATTAAATGACCTTAAAGTTCCTTATAGAGAAACTATAAAGGAAACAGCTGATGTACAAGGGAAACATAAGAAACAATCAGGTGGCCATGGTCAATATGGAGATGTAAAGATAAGATTTGAAAGATGTGAATCTGATTTTGAATTTGCAGAAGAAATATTTGGTGGTTCTGTACCAAAACAATATATACCAGCAGTAGAAAAAGGTTTAAAAGATTCTATGCAAAAAGGGGTATTGGCTGGTTTCCCTGTTACAAATATAAAGGCTACTCTTTATGATGGTTCATATCATGATGTAGATTCTTCTGAAATGGCTTTTAAGATGGCAGCAAGTGCAGCGTTTAAAAAAGGTATGGAGGAAGCTCATCCAATATTATTAGAGCCTATTATGAAACTTAAGATAACTGTTCCAGAAGAATATATGGGAGATGTTATGGGAGATATAAACAAGAGGAGAGGTAAAATATTTGGTATGGAGCCAGATAATAAAGGAAAACAAATAATATTTGCAGAGGCTCCACAAGCAGAGACATTTAAATATGCAATAGATTTAAGAGCAATGACACAAGGTAGAGGATACTTTGAAATGGAATTAGAAAGATATGGAGAAGTTCCATCACAATTTGCAGAAAAAATAATTGGATTAGTTACTGCAAAATAATAAAGAAGATATAATATTAAATAATTAATATCCATCTATTATATAATATTATATAAAAATAATTTTGTAATTAAAGCTAGGTATATGCTTATTTTAAATAAGTGTATATCTAGTTTTTATGTGTTTTTATAAAAAACAAGAAAAAATCAAATTAAAGTAATAAAAAATGTGAAGAATAAAAGATACTTTCTTAAACTGTTTTAATAAAAGAAAGTATCTTTTTATATTATTATTTTTAGAAATGTTTAATAATAATGATATGAAGGTATATTTACAAATACAAGGTATAGATACATTAAAAATCAATTAATAACCAAGAATTTTAAAACTTAATTGTTGTAAATGTAAGAAGTAGAAGCTCATATTTAACAAAAGATGGACACTTACATTTAAATTATTATGAAAAAAATAAATTTACACAATTTAGGGCTTTAAAAATTTAAATAATAGGTGTAAAATAGTAGTCAAAGAAAGTCAAAAATTAAAAGGTGTGTGGTGATATAAATGGCAACTATGACAGATATAATTGAAAAATTTATTAAAGATTTGATGGAAGAAGATAATAGTATACAGATTCAAAGAAATGAACTAGCAAACTTGTTTAGTTGTGCACCATCACAAATAAATTATGTTTTAACGACAAGGTTTACCATAGATAAAGGTTATTATATAGAAAGTAAAAAAGGTGGCGGAGGATATGTTCAGATAGAAAAAATACGAAGAAGTAAAGATGGACATATTAGAGAAATATTGAATGAAAGAATAGGAAGCCAAATATCCTATAAGAAGGCAAAAGAGTTGGTAGAAAGTTTGAGAGAATCAGACTTAATTAGTGAAAGAGAATTAAAACTAATATTATATGCAATAGATGATAAGTCATTATGTATGCCAGTATATGAATTAAAAGAGAAGGTAAGGTCTAATGTTTTAAAGAATATAATAATAGGAGTATTTAGTATAGAGGAGTGATAATTTATGCTATGTCAAAAATGTAATAAGAATAAAGCATCTGTATATTACAATAAAATAGTCAATGGAGAAAAGACTGAAATGTATTTGTGTAGTGAATGTGCTAAAGAGAATACAGAGATGAATTTTAATTTAGATATGCCTTTTTCAATGATGGATATATTTTCCAACTTAGGATTTCAACCTAAAAAAGAGCTTGAAGAAAAGTTAGTTTGCCAAAAATGTAATATGACATATAGTGAATTTAAGAATAATGGAAGATTTGGATGCAGTGAATGTTACAATGCATTTAGCAGTCAAGTAAATCCAATGCTTCAAAATATACATGGCCATATAGAACATATAGGTAAGGCTCCTAAAAAATCATTTTATAAAATAAGTGTAGAAAATGAGATTAGAGAATTAAAAGAAGATTTAGATAGAGCTATAAAAAATGAAGAGTATGAATTAGCTGCTCAATTTAGAGATAAGATTAAGTATTTAAAAGGCTCTATTGACTAAGATTGGAGTGATATTATGAAAGAGAATATAGTCATGAAATCAAGAGTTAGGCTAGCTAGGAACTTGAACAATTATCCTTTTCCAAATAGATTAGATAAAGAGTGTGCTATGGAAATAATAGAAAAGGTAAAAGATGCATTTATGAATTCTAGTTTAGAACATAAAGAAGAGTTTGATTTCTATAAGATTGAAGATTTAGACCAATCTAAAAAGATGCTTATGGTTGAAGAGCATATGATAAGTCCAGACTTAGCAGAAAATGATAAAAGTGCTGTTATAGTAAAAAAAGATAAAACTGTAAGTATAATGATAAATGAAGAAGACCATATAAGAATACAAACTATATGTGATGATTTAAATTTAGAAAATGCTTATAACATAGCAAATGAGATAGATGATTTATTAGAATCAAATTTAGAATATGCATTTAGTACAAAGTTGGGTTATCTAACATCTTGCCCAACTAACACAGGAACTGGAATGAGAGCTTCTGTGATGATGCACTTGCCTGCATTAAGTCAATTAGGATATATGGATGAACTTTATAAGATTTCATCACAAATAGGTATAGCAATAAGAGGTATATATGGAGAGCGAACAGAAGCATTGGGAAATATATACCAAATATCTAATCAGCTTACACTTGGAAGAACAGAGTCTAATATTATAGAGAATGTAAGTGGACTTACAAAGGATGCAATTTCAAAAGAAGTGAAAGCCAGAGAAATATTACAAAAAAAATTGGGTATAAAATTAGAAGATAAAATATTTAGGTCAATAGGAACACTTGAAAATTCAAGGGTAATGAGTAGTTCAGAGGCAATGAGCCATCTATCAAATATAAAAATGGGAATAGAAATGAACTATATAAAAAAATTAGATTTAAAAGCTATAGAACAACTTATGATAGGTATACAACCAGCACATCAGTCAATAATGTATAAGAGTGATGATGTTGAGAATAGAGATATAAATAGAGCAACATACATTAGAGAAACTTTGGAAAAATTAAGAGGAGGGATAAATTATGAACTTCAATAGATTTACACAAAGAGCTAAAAAAGCAATTGATTTAGCGTTTGAGTCTGCTAAAAACTTAGGACATAATATTGTTGGAAGCGAGCATATACTTTTAGGTCTTTTAAAAGAAGAAGAAGGAATAGCTGCCAAAGTTCTAAGTAAGGTTGGATTTACAGAGGTTTATTTAGAAGGCAAAATAATTGATATGGAAGGTAAGGGTGAAGGAATCCCAGAGGATATAGTATTAAGCCCAAGAAGTAAACAAATATTGGAACTATCAGGAATGTTTGCAAATAAATTAAAAACAAATTATATAGGAACTGAGCATATATTATTAGCTATTATTCAAGAAGGTGAAGGAATAGCCAATAAAGTTTTGAACTATGCAGGTGTAAATGACAGAACTCTAGCCCAATTAACAATTGATATGATGGGTATAAGTGATAATAATCAATATAAATCAGAAAATAGTTACACGGGCAACCAAAATCAAACAGAATCTAAGATTCTCGATAAATATGGAAGAAATCTTACACTATATGCAAAACAAAATAAAATAGACCCTGTTATAGGAAGAGAAAAAGAAATACAAAGAGTTATACAAATATTAAGTAGAAGAACTAAAAACAATCCTGTGCTAATAGGAGACCCAGGAGTAGGTAAAACAGCTATAGCTGAAGGTCTAGCAACAAATATAGCATTAGGTAATGTTCCAGAAACACTAAAAAGTAAAACGCTGTATTCTTTAGAGATGGGTTCTTTATTAGCTGGTGCTAAGTACAGAGGAGAATTTGAAGAAAGAATTAAAGAAGTTGTAGATGAAGTTGTTAAAAACGGAAATATAATTTTATTTATAGACGAGATGCATACCATAATAGGAGCTGGGTCTACAGGAGAAGGCTCTATAGATGCGTCAAATATATTAAAACCTGCGTTAGCTAGAGGCGAAATACAAGTTATAGGTGCAACAACAATAGATGAGTATAGAAAGCATGTTGAAAAAGACTCTGCACTAGAAAGAAGATTCCAACCAGTTATGGTGGATGAACCAAGTAAAGAAGATTCAATAAAAATATTAGAAGGATTGAGAGATAAATATGAAGCTCATCACAAAGTCAAAATAACTGATGATGCTATAAAAACAGCTGTAGAATTATCAACTAGATATATATCAGATAGATATCTACCAGATAAAGCGATAGATTTGATTGATGAAGCAGCATCAAAAGTTAGGCTAAAGGAAAATACTCCTCCAGCCGAAATAAAAAAATTAGAATTAGAAATAGAAAATATAGATAAAGAAAAAGAAGAGGCAGTAAGATGCCAAGATTTCGAGAAAGCAGCAAAAATAAGAGATGAGCAAGGCATACTTAAAAAACAATTAGAAGATGTTAGAGAAAGATGGAATAAATCATCTAAACATTCTGATTTAGTTGATGGAGAAGTCATTGCTGAAGTAGTAGGTTTATGGACAGGAATACCTGTTAATAAAATTCTTGAGGAAGAAGCTGATAGACTTTTAAAACTTGAAGAAATCTTACACAATAGAGTTATAGGCCAAGAACAAGCAGTAAAATCTATTTCCAAGGCAATAAGAAGGTCAAGAGCGGGTCTTAAGGATCCTAATAGACCAATTGGTTCATTTTTATTTTTAGGGCCTACAGGAGTAGGAAAAACAGAATTATCTAAGGCATTAGCAGAAGTGCAATTTGGAGATGAAAATCAAATAATAAGAATTGATATGTCTGAATATATGGAAAAACATGCTGTATCAAGAATGATAGGTTCACCTCCTGGTTATATAGGTCATGATGAAGGAGGTCAATTAACTGAAAAAGTAAGAAGAAACCCATATTCAGTTATTTTATTTGATGAGATAGAAAAAGCTCATCCAGATGTGTTTAATATTCTATTACAAATTCTAGATGATGGTAGATTAACAGATTCAAAAGGAAGAACTGTTGACTTTAAGAATACTATTGTTATAATGACATCAAATGTTGGTGCATCTACAATTGGTAGACAAAAAACTTTAGGGTTTAGTATAGCTAAAGGAGACGAAGAAGAAAAGTCTCAATATGAAAAAATGAAAGAAAACATAATGGGTGAATTAAAGCAAAGATTTAGACCAGAGTTTTTAAATAGAATAGATGATATAATAGTTTTCCATTCATTAAATGCAGAACACATATCTAAAATAGTAATTTTAATGGTAGACAAATTACAAGAAAGACTAAAAGATATGGATATAAAACTAGAAATGAGTGATGAAGCTATAAATTTAATTTCTAAATCTGGGTTTGATTTGGAATATGGAGCAAGACCTCTTAAAAGAGCCTTACAAAAAGAACTAGAAGATGAGTTATCTGAAGCGATTTTAAAAGGTGATGTAAAAAAAGGAAGTAATATAATAGCAAAAGTTAAAGATGAAAAAATAGTTTTTGAAACTAAATAATTCAATAGAGTTGCATTTTAAAATCTTATAGATATAAGTTTTATAGTTTAAAGAAAATTTTAAGGGCAATGAATCTATAATAATTCATTGTCCTTAATTATTTTATTTAATCTTTACCTATTCTCTTTCACATATGCTAAAATTATAGTATAGAATAATAAATTAAGGATGATTAAAATATGGCAAAAATAAAAACTAAATATGTATGTCAATCCTGTGGATATGAAACAGCTAAGTGGCTTGGAAAATGTCCAGAGTGTACAAAATGGAATACATTTGTAGAAGAAGTAGATCAAAAAAGCACAAAAAAAGAGGTCTTTATAATAGATAAATCTTCATCTAAACCAGTTAGTATAACTTCAATAGAGAGCAAAGAAGAAGAAAGGTTTACAACAGATATAAAAGAATTAGATAGAGTACTTGGGGGAGGTATAGTTAAAGGTTCTCTAGTACTTGTTGGTGGAGACCCTGGTATAGGTAAATCCACACTTTTAATTCAAGTTTCTAGTAATGTAGCTAAGTTAGGAAAGACTGTTTTATATATAACTGGAGAAGAATCAGAATCACAGATAAAAATGAGAGCAAAAAGATTAGGTATTAATTCAGAAAATTTATATATATTTGCCGAAAATAATTTAAGTATAATTGAATCTTATTTAGAAAGTGTAAATCCAGAATTAATAATTCTAGACTCAATTCAAACTGTCTTTAGTCCAGAAATATCTTCAGCACCAGGAACTGTCAGTCAAATTAAAGAAGGTACTTCAAAATTCATGAAGATTTCTAAAAAAATGGGAATTTCAACATTCATAGTTGGTCATGTAACCAAAGAAGGTTCACTAGCAGGGCCAAAATTATTAGAGCATATGGTTGATACTGTTTTATATTTTGAAGGTGAAAGATATAATACATATAGATTAGTAAGGGCTGTTAAAAATAGATTTGGTTCAACAAATGAACTTGGGGTATTTGAAATGAGGGACTTGGGATTAGTAGAGCTTGATAACCCGTCTAAGATTTTGATATCTGAAAAACCAAAAGATGTAGCAGGCTCAGTTATAATATCTACTGTAGAAGGTACAAGACCAATGTTACTTGAATTACAAGCATTAGTTTCGCCGACAAGTTTTGGTATAGCAAGAAGAACATCTACAGGAGTAGATTATAATAGAGTTGGTATGTTATTAGCAGTCTTAGAAAAACGTGTTGGTCTGCAAATACAAAATCAAGATGTATATATAAATATAGTTGGAGGTATAAAGATAAATGAACCTTCGATTGACTTAGGAATAGCTATTTCTGTAGCATCTAGTTTTAGAAATATACCTATAGATGAAGATATAGCTGTTACAGGAGAGGTAGGGCTTACAGGAGAAGTTAGATCAGTAAGTTTTATAGAAAAAAGAATTGCTGAGTGCAAAAAACTTGGATTTAAAAAGATAGTAGTTCCTAGAAGTAATTATGAGGTTGTAAAAGATACTAAGGGTATAGAAATATGGCCAGTAGATAACTTAAGACAAGCTATAAATATAGTACTTGGGAGGAATCAATAAATATGGAGAATTTTTTGGATAATAAAAATATGCTGTATGCATTAAAAATGATATCTCCTGGAACCCCTCTTAGATTAGGTCTAAACAATGTACTAAGAGCTAAGACTGGTGGTTTAATTGTAATTGCGACAAATGAAGATGTAATGAAAATAGTAGATGGAGGATTTGCTATAAATGCAGAGTATTCACCATCATATCTATATGAATTAGCCAAAATGGATGGAGCGATAGTTTTAAGTGGTGATGTAAAGAAAATATTATTTGCTAATGCACAACTTATACCAGATTACTTTATAGAAACGTCAGAGACTGGAACTAGACATAGGACGGCAGAAAGAGTAGCAAAACAAACTGGTGCTATAGTCATAGGAATTTCACAAAGAAGAAATGTTATAACAGTTTATAGAGGAAATGAGAAGTATGTGGTCGAAGATATATCTAAGATATTTACTAAGGCAAATCAAGCAATACAAACTTTAGAAAAATATAAAACAGTATTAGACCAAGCTATAACTAATTTAAATGCTCTAGAGTTTAATGATTTGGTAACTATTTATGATGTAGCGCTAGTCATGCAGAAAATGGAAATGGTAATGAGAGTTACAAGTATAATTGAAAAATATGTAATAGAATTGGGGGATGAAGGAACTTTAGTAAGCATGCAATTAGAGGAATTAATGGGTACAACTAGAATAGATCAGAAATTAATATTCAAAGATTATAACAAAGAAAATACTGAAATAAAAGAACTTATGAAAAAAGTTAAAAATTTAAATTCAGAAGAACTAATAGAATTATTTAATATGGCAAAACTATTAGGGTATAGTGGATTTTCAGAAAGTATGGATATGCCTATAAAAACAAGAGGCTATAGAATTCTTAGCAAAATACATAGACTACCAACAGCAATAATAGAAAACTTAGTAAATTATTTTGAAAACTTCCAAGAAATATTAGATGCATCTATTGAAGAGTTAGATGAAGTTGAAGGAATAGGCGAAATAAGAGCAACATATATAAAAAATGGACTTATAAAAATGAAACAATTAGTATTATTAGATAGACACATATAATGAATTTTAAGTGAATTTTACTACTTTTTTCTTGAATATAATATACACTTTGGTCTATAATAGATAAGTATAACTAGGGGGTGAAGCATTGATAAGGAAAGTAACAAGGATATTGTTTATTTTACTTGGATTTACGATAGGTATAACGACCTATTTAACATTGATGAGAGATTTTGAAATATTAACATTTGGAAAAGAAACGTATGGTTATATAGCAGCTGTAGTAGCAGGTATAGTAATAGCTATTTTAGGATATCTTATAGAGCCGTGGGTTGTAAATAGAACAAAAGAAATTGCTAAAGTTGTGGATAAAGAGTTATCAAAATATCCTCAAACGGATATATTATTAGGGTCTATGGGTCTTATAGTAGGATTCGTAATTGCATATTTATTGAGTGGATTAGTAAACAGAATACCAATAGTAGGTGGAATACTATCTTTACTATTATATTTATTCCTAGGATATCTTGGAATGAAAGTTGCGCTTAAAAGTAAAAATGATTTATTTAATATTGGAAAATTAGGAAGATTAGCAAATCCTATTAAAGATAAGGATAAAGACAAAGATAATAAAAAAGAAGTAAAGGCGATACCTCCAAAAGTATTAGATACAAGTGTAATAATTGATGGAAGGATAGCTGATATTTGCAAAACAGGATTTGTAGAAGGAAAACTTATTATCCCTGCTTTTGTTTTGGAAGAACTAAGACATATTGCAGATTCTTCAGATGATTTAAAAAGAGTAAGAGGTAGAAGAGGTCTGGATATATTAAATATAATTCAGAAAGAATTAAATATAGAGGTTGAAATAAGTGAAAGGGACTTTGATGATATAGCAGAAGTTGATAGTAAATTATTAAAGCTTGCCCAAGTATTAAATGGAAAAGTTGTTACTAATGATTATAACTTAAATAAAGTTGCTCAATTTCAAGGTGTTGAAGTATTAAATATAAATGAGTTGGCTAATGCTATAAAACCAGTTGCAATACCAGGTGAAGATATGGTTGTTCAAGTGGTTAAAGAAGGAAAAGAAGCTCAACAGGGTGTTGCATATCTAGATGATGGAACTATGATAGTTGTTGATGGAGGAAGAAAACATATGAATGAGACTATAAAAGTTTTAGTAACTTCTGTTCTTCAAACTCCTGCTGGTAGAATGATATTTGCAAAACCTAAAAATTGATATATTCAAATAAACCTAAAATTTGGGCTGTTTATTGTAAATAGATGGTCCAAATTTATTTATTTATAACGATAATGTTTAATGTATTCTTAAGTGTGAGGATTTAAATCAGAAAGCAGGGAGAATTTATGAGAAAAAAGATTATATCTTTCTTAGCAACATTTATCATAATATTAATATCGATGAGTCAGTATAGCTTTGCAGATGATATACCAACGCATGGAAAAGTAATATTTATAGATATGAATAGAACTAGTATGAACAATATGTTAAGAATAAAATCATTGAGAGAAGAGCTAGAAAATAGAGGGTATATTGGCTTGATGAACATAAGAGGCGATAAAGGTAGTGATGATAGAAGGTCATATGCCAGTATGGGTGCTGGTGGAAGAGCCAATGTAGCTAATGAAGAAGATATTAATTTTGAAAGCTCAAGCAAAGATAGAAATATAGTTTTTGAATCAGTTACAGGTAAGAAAGCAAAAGGTATAAATGATTTGACTATAAATATGTCAATAAATGAGAATCTAAACTTTGGAGAATATGGCTCTACATTGGGTTCATTAGGTCAAAGTTTATCTGAAAATGAACTGAAAACGTCCATATTAGGAAATGCAGATATAGTTGAAGGTGGTCAACTTGTAAAAAATAGAAATTTATGCCTAACAGCTATGGATGAGTATGGTAGAATTCCTTATGGAAATGTAGATAATATCAATAAAAAAGATTTATCTATGCCTTATGGAATATCAACTGATTATACTAAGCTTGTTGCTGAAACTAAAGAAGCTTATAAAAACAGTGATGTAGTTTTTGTAGAACTTGGAGATACATATAGATTAGATTTATATAAACCAAACTTGAATGAAAATACATATAAAAACATGAAAGACAAGATAGAAAAAAATATAGATGAATATTTAAAAAATATATTTTCTATGGTTGGAGAAAATGATACTGTTTACATAGCCAGTGCATTTCCAAGTGATTTAGATTATAAAAATAAAAGAAGACTTTCTCCAATAATAAAGTTAAGTGGGAATGGAAAAGGATTGTTGTCATCTTCAACTACTAGAAGAGAAGGTATTGTAACTAATTTAGATGTAGGAGTAGACATACTAGATAGTTTTGATTTAAAAAATCCAAATATGGTTGGAAGAAAGTATGAACTTATCAATAGAGATGATAATAAAGAATATTTAATGGATGAATATCAAAAGATAGTATCTATTTCAAGTATAAGGTCTGTGATATTAAATGGTTTTGTAAATGTAGTTTTTTTGTCGTGGATAGTTGCGATGATTGCAATTTTATTTAGAAAACATATATCAAAAAAACACAAAGAAACAACATACTTTATACTAAAAGAACTTTTAAAAATAGGAATAGTAATGCCTCTGTCATTTATGATAACCCCAATAATGAACTTTAAAACACCAGTAGCAATTTCCTTAGGCATAATTATAATAACACTTACTATATATTTAATAAGTAAAGTTTTAATAAAAAATGACCTAAAAAATATTCTGTTCTTTACAGGATTAACTATATTGATTATGGTTATAGATTCTGCACTTGGTGCATATCTAATGAAAAGTAATGTAATGAGCTATGATTGTATAATTGGAGCTAGATATTATGGTGTAGGAAATGAATATCAAGGTGTGGCAATAGGGAGTGCAATTTTTACATTTGCAATTTTATTGACATATAAAAAGATACCAAAATGGTCTGTAATAGTCTTTTCTTTAGCCATTTTAATTACTAGTGCATCTCCAATTATGGGAGCAAATGTAGGAAGTGCTATTTCTGAATGTGTAGCATTTTTACTATTTATATTATTGATATATGATGTAAAGATAGATTTTAAAAAAGTTATATTGTTAGGCATAGCAGTACTACTTGTTTTAGGAGTTTTTGTAACAATAGATATAGTTTCAGGAAGCAACTCACATTTAGGTATGTTTGTAAAAGACATTTACTTTAATGGTCCAGGAGAAATAATACAAACATTTAGTAGAAAGATAGAAATGAATTTAAAATTAGCTCAAACCAGTGCATGGGTAAATATATTATTAGCTGGAATAGGAGTAATTTTAGTACTTATGCTTACTCAAATTAGATATTTCAAACAATTAATTAATGAATATCCAATTGTATTTAAAGGGTTTATAGCATCCGTAGTAGGATGTTTTGTCACTCTTTTAGTAAATGATTCTGGTATAGTTTCATCAGCTACAGCTTTTATATATGTAATTGTACCTATGATTATATTAAGTATAAATATGACAGCATTAAAAGAATAAATTATAGATATCGCTATATAAAGGTTAAAATATTAATTTAAATTGATTTTTATATAATACAATTAAAGAGAGTGTCTCAAAATAATTTTTTAAGGTTATAGATGAGACACTCTTTTTTATGTAAATACAATATATTATATATTTGTTAATAAAAAATAAAGAAAAAAATACCCCTTGCTATTGACACAGTGTCATGTTGTAACCTCTATTTAGAGAGGTGAATGATGATGAAAATATTAAACTATACAAATCAAAGTATAATTACTAATCCTACAAAATTTGAAAAAGAGTATAAGAACCTTCCTACTACTCCTACTGAACTATTAGAGATTGTTCAGAATTTAATTATTCATAGAGAACATGGAAATCTATATGGTGTATCGTTTAGTAAGCAACAATCAGAAGAAGAATTACTACGTACAGTTTCACAAATGCTAGGGAAGATTATGAAGATAAATTCTCAGTCGATAACTATACCTAGAGAACCAAAGCAACGATTAGTAGGTATGTGTAGAGATTATTCTTTACTCTTTGTTTCTTTTCTTAGGTATCAGGGTTACGAAGCCAGAATGAGAGCTGGGTTTGCCAGCTACTTTCAAAGTGAGATTCCTTACGAGGATCATTGGGTTGTTGAATATTATAATAAAATCCAAAACAGATGGATAAAAATTGATGCTCAGATTGATGAGATTCAAAAGAAACATTTTCAACTTGATTTTGATACTCATGATATTGGTAAAGAAAATGGATTTTTAACAGGAGCAGAAGCTTGGATAAATTGCCGACAAGGTACTGCTCATCAGTATGATTTTGGATACAACAAAAACTGGAAAGGATGGCACTCAGTAAAAGGAAATCTTTTATATGATTTTAATAATCTCATTGGATTAGAGTTACTTCCTTGGGATTTATGGACAGAATTGAGTACAAAAAAATATAGTCAACTAACTATAGAAGAAAAAAATTTATTAGATGAAATCGCCGAAATAATATCTGATAAAGATATGAAGATAAATAACATAAATAAGCTGATTTCTAAATTACCAGAAGAATACATTACATCTATTTTTTCTCAACTTAAACTATTAGGTATTTTAGAATCAAAACAATTTAGCAATCCTAAAGAATTGGAGAAAAAATTTGAACTTATTAAGACTTCGAAAATACCTAGTAAATACATACCTTCTTCTAACAAAGATACAATTTATTTAAAAGGAGGGAGACAAAATAATTTAAAGGATATAGAAGTGAGTATTCCCAAAAATAAGTTTACAGTAATTACGGGAGTAAGTGGCAGTGGAAAATCATCCTTAGCTTTTGATACAATTTATGAAGAAGGAAAAAGACGTTATTTTGAGAATCTAAGCAATGCTGCAAAGTTACAAGAACAAATTCAAAAGCCTGAGTTTGATTTGCTTCAAGGGTTAACACCTACAATTTCTATTGAACAGAAAAAAGGAAGTAAAAATCCACGTTCTACAGTAGGAACTCTTACTGGTATTTGGGATTATTTACGAATGCTATTTGTTTCAATTGGGAGAAGCTATTGCCCATACTGTAAAGTACCCTTAAAGAAAAAGAATAAAACAAAAAATTATTGTCCACATTGTGAAACTCTTTTTTCGAAAATAAATACTTCAACATTCAATGCTAATTCCCATACAGGAGCATGCCATACGTGTAACGGTTTAGGTATTATTTATGAAGTTAACCCTCAATTAATCGTAAAAAATCCTAATATTTCCATATTAGATGGAGCTACTTATTATTGGGGAAAATTAAGAGGTAAAAAGCTAACAGGAAACTGGATGGTAGGCGAATTATTTGCAATTGCAGAACATCAAAATATTGACTTATCTACACCTTGGAACTTACTTCCTAAGGAATTTATTGATGCTATTTTATATGGTACTGGAAATAAAATATATGAATTTAGCTATGAATCAAAAGGTAGATTAGCAAAAATCAAAAGACCTGCTTCTGGAGCAATTAATCATATTCAGCGACTTTTTAGAGAATCTAGTGCAAATAATAATGCTTCACAACAATACATGGAGGAAGTACCATGTCATACATGTAATAGTGAACTACTTAGCACAGAAGCAAGGTTTACTACCATTCAAGGTTATAGGTTTCCTGAATTAACTAAACTGACAATAGAACAATTATGGGATTGGTTATCTGAATTACCAAACTACCTTCAACAAAATGAAATAAAGGTTGTACAAGATATACTAATGGAACTAGAAATTCGAGTTAATTATTTACTAAAAGTTGGGCTACACTATTTGACTACTGACAGAACGGCACCAACATTATCAGGCGGAGAATTACAACGTGTCCGTTTATCTAGCCAATTAGGTAGTGAATTAATTGGATTAACTTATATTTTAGATGAACCTTCTATTGGATTACATCCTAGAGATCACCATTTAATGATTAAGATGATGAAAGAACTCAGAGATAAGGGTAACACTGTTATTGTCGTAGAACATGACAAGGATACCATGCTACAGGCAGATTATATTATTGATGTAGGGCCTGGTGCAGGTATAAATGGGGGAAAAATAATTGCGAAAGGAACCGTTCAACAAATTATAGAAAATCCAAACTCTATTACTGGGAAGTATCTTCAAATAACAGAGAAAAAAGGAACACTAACTAAACAAGTACCTAAAAAATGGTTAAGCTTAAAAGGATGTAATGCCCATAATTTAAAAAATATTGATGTAGAAATTCCATTGAACTGTATGTGTTGTATTACAGGTGTGAGTGGTTCTGGAAAAAGCTCGCTTATTTTTCATAGCTTAATACCAGCTTTAGAAGAACA
Organism: Clostridioides sp. ZZV15-6388; assembly: GCF_020657755.1. Taxonomy (NCBI): domain Bacteria; kingdom Bacillati; phylum Bacillota; class Clostridia; order Peptostreptococcales; family Peptostreptococcaceae; genus Clostridioides; species Clostridioides sp. ZZV15-6388. Next base: position 21,837 of record NZ_JAGWCU010000030.1, read on the forward strand.
AATAAATCAGAAAATTAATCGTAACAAAAAATATGATGAACTAACTGGAACAGAGCATATTGATGGTTTCATAACGATGGACCAAACACCTATAGGAAAATCAAATCGATCTACTCCAGCTACTTATATCAATATTTTTGATGATATTCGCTATATATTTGCTCAAACACCAGAGGCCAAGATGAGATTATTTGATGATAGTTGTTTTAGCTTTAATAGCAAAAACGGTCAATGTCCTAATTGTCAAGGATTAGGAAAAACAAAAATTACTCTACAATATATGGCTGATAGTTGGGCAACTTGTTCTGAATGTGGCGGGAAACGATATAAAAAGGAAATTTTATCAATTTTATACAAAGAAAAATCTATTGTAGATATTCTTTCCATGGAAGTACGAGAAGCAAAAGAGTTTTTTAATGACAATTCTGAATTATTTAGAAAATTATCTATATTAGAAGAGGTTGGGCTAGGTTATTTAAAATTAGGACAAAGTACTTTAGGTTTGAGTGGTGGAGAATCTCAAAGAATGAAGTTAGCGAAAGAATTGGGAGCAAAAACGAAAAAGCGAATGCTATATATCCTAGATGAACCTACTACAGGTCTTCATTTTCAAGATATTGAAAATTTACTAATTACATTTAAAAAATTAGTAGAAGAACAACACTCTTTGTTAGTTATTGAACATAATACTGAAATTATGAATGCATCTGATTGGATAATTGATGTAGGTCCTAATAGTGGTGCTCAAGGGGGAGAAATCATTGCTTTTGGAACACCTAATGATATAAAAAATAACCATGATAGCATAACTGGAAGATTCTTATAGGAGGAGAAATACATGAGAAAAGAAAAAAGTTGGCAAATGAAATTGACTGCTTACATGCTTAGTCAAACAATCTCAATGTTAGGCTCGTCTATTGTATCTTTAGCAATGATGTGGCATGTCACTCTTCAAACAAACTCAGGAATTAGTATTGCAGGAATTACAATAACTACATTTCTCCCACAAGCACTCATTATGTTAGCGGGAGGAGTAATTGCAGACCGCTTTTCCATGAAAAAGATTATCATTTTGTCTGATATTTTTATTGCAGGAGCTACACTCTGCTTAGCAATTTTATACTTTTTAGGTTATCAGTCTATTTTATGGATTTACATTTTTAATACTTTCAGATCTTTGGGGACTGGAATTCAATTACCTGCCTCAAAAAGTATCCTTCCTCTATTTATTCCAGAAGATGAATTATTGCGAGCAAATAGCTATTCAACAACTATTTGGAGTGTAATACAACTTATCTCCCCTGGTTTAGGAGGATTGGCACTAACCATGTTGCCATTGGGAGAAGTTTTTCTTATTGATGTTGTGACTGCACTTATTGGTGTTAGCTTATTGTCAACCATTTCAATACAGGAAACAGAGCAAAAGGTAGCAGAAAATAGTATCAGAGAAATGAAAAAAGGATTTCAATATCTGTCTCGCTCAAAAACATTGAAAAGTATATTAATACTATACACAGTTTTTCAATTTCTAGTAGTTCCTGCTTCTCAACTAACTCCTCTTCTAGCTTCAAATAATTTGGGAGAAAAAGTGTGGATATTAAGTGTAATCGAAATTTCTTTTTCAGTAGGGGCACTGGTATCAAGTCTAGTAATGGGTTATAAAAAGATTAAAATTTCCCATTTTAAGCTAATTGGTTGTTCTGCCTTTCTATTTGGCTTGATGATGATTTTAGTAGTAATTAGTAAACAAGTGCACCTATTTCTGGTGAGTATGTTTGTTATGGGTATAGGAAGCCCTCTCTATTATACTCCACTCATTACAATTATCCAGAAAGAAACACAATTAGAATATATGGGACGTGTTTTCTCCTATGTAGACTTATTGGGAACTTTGGCTACACCATGTGGGATGTTTATATTTGGACCATTAAGTTCTATAAATTTGAGCAGTGCCTTTATCATACCTGGATTATTTCTGGCATTTTTAGGTGGAAGCATACTAATAAAAAAGGAAACAATTCTATCCAACAAATCAGATAGAATCGATTAAAACTAGAGGAATTTGAATTTCGGTTAAGTATTCTTGTGGATTATCTGTATGTCTATAATCAACAATGGTAATTTGGCGTGAGTAATTACCGATTGAATATTCATTATGTTCAATTAACCATTGCACAAATGATGAATAAGCAACCTCAAGATTAGAATAAGGTCCATAAACCATCATTGAAGCCATAACGTCAACAGATTCCAACATTCTAAAACAAATACTACCAGAAGAAGTTCCAAGTTTCTTTACAATGAAAGCAACTTCAATGTCAACTCTATCATCTGCGTGTTCAATATCATGATAAATAGCTATATTGTTGTATCTAGTTTGGTCAATAGTAATATTATTCTGTATGACAAATTCAGTTAGCTCTTTCCAAAGGAGTTCTTCTTCGAAAGGGCTGTTCATCTTTCTTCTTAATGAAATGATAGGAATTGCTTCTACTCTTTTTAAAGATATATTGTAATGTTTTTCAATTTCATTTTTTTGAATATGCTCAATTGCTTCTTTTAGTTTGTTGGCACGAAGTTTTTCTTCTTCTATGTATTCATAGGTTGCATTTAATTTCTTTGACATTTTATCTAAAAGATACTGCTGATTCCAATGGTCAACTATATCTTTTATTTCTACGATACTAAAATTTAAGTCCCTTAACATTATAATTTTTTGAAGCAAAGGGACTTGATTAGTTGAATATAATCGGTGACCTGTAGAGGAGTCAATGTATTCGGGTTTTAAAATTCCTTTCTTATCATAATACCTCAACATTCGTACTGAAACTTTTGTTAATTTTGAAAAATCACCTATTTTCATTTGTTTCACCTCCATAAATTTAGTATATAAGATTAATTTTGATACTTCAAGATTTAATATAAATAAGAAATAAAAAATAATTTTATTAATGTTTATAAAAAATGAGTTATGATATAGATTTATATTAAAAACTAATTCTTCAAATAAAGTCAATATAACTTACAAAATAGGACATATCCATGTACATTCTTACTACTAATAAAATATTCTTACACAAAGGTGAATCTTGTATATCAGGATTTACCTTTTTATATAGGAGAATCTCTATTTTATTTTAAAACAGTATATTTTTTGTTATACAAAAAAAACAGTTGACTTTTTATATATACCACTTCTATAATGTTATTGAAATTAAGTAAAATCATTGAACAAATGTAAAAATAATTAAAAAATCTTGATTTTGGAGGAAGGGAAATGAAAAAAATTGGAGATTTAAGATTAATGATGAAATGTTGTTCACTTTATTATGAAGATAATTTGAATCAACAAGAAATAGCAAATCAATTGGGAATATCAAGACCAACAATATCAAGAATACTAAAAGAAGCTTTTGAGCAAGGAATAGTAAAAATACAAATAGTTGATGTTTTAAAAAATGACTATCAAAAAATAGAGAGAAGTTTAGAAAGAAAATATAAATTGAAAGAAGTAATAGTAGTAGATGATAAACAAGATTCATTAACACAAAAACAAGAACTGGCAAGAGCTGTGTCTGAATATCTTACTAGAGTAGTAAAAGAAAATGATATAATTGGGGTTTCCATAGGAACAACTCTAAAAGAAATTCCTAGATATGTAGAAAAAAATAACTGCAAAAATGTTACATTTATACCTTTACTAGGTGGAATCGGAGATAATGAAATAGACATACATGCAAATCAAATAGCTGTAAGCTTAGCAAGAGCTTTTGGAGGAGATTTTAAGTTATTACATGCTCCTGCTGTGATGTCTGATTTATCTACAAAAGAAAAACTTTGTAAAGATGAAAAAATTAAAGAGGTACTAGATTTAATAGATAAAACAACTATTGCAATTGTAGGTATAGGAAACCCTATGAGTTTAAACTCAACGATAATGGCTTCAGGATACATGCATGAAGAAGATATAGACGATTTAAAAAAGTATAACTCAATAGGTGCAATTTGTTTGCAAGCTTTTGATAAGGAAGGAAAAACTTCAATACTTGAATTTAATCAAAGAGTATTAGGAGTAAAACTAAATGATTTGAAAAAGATAAAAAGAACAATAGGTGTTGCTTCAGGAGATGAAAAAATAGAAGCAATAAAAGCATCATTAAAAGCCAAATTTATAAATAGCTTAGCAATTAATCACAGTTTAGCACTTGAATTATTAGAAGATTGTGACTAATAAAAAGATAGATAAAAATTAATAGGAGGGAATTTATATGACAGTATCAAAAGAAACATTGCTTGAAATGTATAAGAGAATGAATCAAGCTAGAAAGTTTGAAGAGAAAGTTAGTTGGTTTTTTGCAAGAGGTATGGTACATGGAACAACTCATTTATCAGTAGGTCAAGAAGCTTCAAGTGTAGCCGCAGTAATGGCATTAGAAAAAGGAGATTTGGTTTCATTAACTCATAGAGGTCATAGCCAATTTATAGGAATGGGAATAGATTTAAATAAAATGATGGCTGAACTTATGGGGAAAGAGACTGGGTTTTGTAAAGGAAAAGGAGGCTCAATGCACATAGCAGATATTGAGTCAGGCAACTTAGGAGCAAATGGAGTCGTAGGTGGAGGTCTTACTATAGCTCCTGGAGCTGCACTTACACAACAATATAAAAAGACAGGAAAAATAGTTTTATGTAGTTTTGGTGATGGTGCATCAAATGAAGGTACATTTCATGAAGGAATAAACTTGTCATCAATATGGAAATTACCAATAATATTTTATTGTGAAAACAACCTATATGGTATGTCAACAAGTATAAAACGTCATATGAATATAGATAGTGTTGCTACAAGAGCAGCATCTTATGGTATAGAAGGTATATCTATAGATGGATATAATCCAATAGAAGTATATGAAACAGTACAAAAAGCTGCTGAAAAATGTAGAAGAGGAGAAGGGCCTGTACTAATTGAAAGTAGAACTTATAGATGGTTAGGTCATTCGAAATCAGATGCAAATGTATATAGAACAAAAGAAGAGATAGAATCATGGAAGTCAAAAGACCCTATAAAATTTTTAAGAAATTATCTTATAGAAAATAATATGGCAAATGAAAATGAATTAGATACAATTGAAGATTTTGCAAAACAATCAATAGAAGATGCAGTAGAATTTGCTCAAAATAGCCCAAATCCAAAAATAGAATCTTTATTAGAGGATGTATATGCAGACTAAAAATAGTAAAGGAGGAAAATAAAAATGAGTACAAGAGAATTAACATATGCACAAGCAATAAAAGAAGCAATGTCAGAAGAAATGAGAAGAGATGAAAATGTAGTATTTATGGGAGAAGATATAGGAATATACGGAGGAGCATTTGGCGTATCAGTGGGAATGATAGATGAATTTGGTCCAGAAAGAGTAAGAGATACACCTATATCAGAGGCAGCTATAGCAGGTGCAGCAGCAGGTGCAGCGGCAACTGGGTTAAGACCTATTATGGAAGTAATGTTTATGGATTTTGTTACAATATCTATGGATGCGATTGTAAATCAAGCAGCAAAAATGAGATATATGTTTGGTGGGAAAGCCCAAGTTCCAATGGTTGTTAGATGTCCTGGAGGTTCTGGAACTGGTTCAGCAGAACAACATTCACAAAGTTTGGAAGCATGGTTTTGTCATGTACCAGGGGTAAAAGTGGTTGCACCTTCAACACCAGCAGATGCTAAGGGATTATTAAAAGCAGCTATAAGAGACAATAATCCAGTAATATTTGTTGAAAACAAATTGTTATATAGAAAAAAAGGGATTGTCCCAGAGGGAGATTATGTAATTGATATTGGAAAGGCAGATGTTAAAAAAGAAGGTTCTGATGTTACAGTAATCACTTACGGAAGGATGTTGCAAAGTGTTGAAGAAGCTGCAGAAACTCTATTAAAAGAAAATATAGATGTAGAAATTATAGATTTAAGAACTTTATATCCACTAGATAAAGAGACAATCGTAAAAAGTGTATGCAAAACTGGTAGAGTTTTAATTTGTCATGAAGCAGCTAAGACTGGTGGTCTAGGTGGAGAAATATCAGCATTAATAACAGAAAGTGAATCATTTGATTATTTAGATGCACCAGTAAAAAGAATATGTGGAAAAGATGTGCCAATACCATATAATCCAGAACTAGAAAAAGCAGTAGTCCCAAGAATTGATGAAATAGAAGATGCAATAAGATCTTTAATTGTTAGATAAGGGGGGATAGAAATGGTGGCAAATAAAGTAAAAGCCACACCAGCAGCCAGAAATCAAGCAAGAAAAGACAACATAGAGTTAGATAGGCTGATTGGAAGTGGAGAAAATGGAAGAATACATCTAGTAGATGTGTTAAATTATATAGAAAATAATAAAGTAAAAGCAACTCCTTTAGCAAAAAGAATAGCGGAGGATTTAAATATAGATTTAGAAAATGTTGTAGGTACTGGATACAATAGAAAAATAAAAAAGTCAGATATAGAAAAGATACATACAAAAGAGACTCTCGTATCAACTGATGTATCTAAATCTAATGATACAAAAAAAACAAAATCAAAGCATGAAAATTTAAGTACATTTAATACTGTAGAAGGAGAGTTTGAAAAGCCAAATCCAATGAGAGCAACTGTAGCAAAACGAATGTCAGAAAGCTACTTCAGTGCTCCTGTATTTACATTCAATATAGAGGTAGATGCTACAGAACTTAAAGCACTTAGAGCAAAATTAATAGATACAGTAAAAGAGTCTACTGGAGTAAAATTAACAATGACAGATTTAATAGTAATGGCTGTATCTAGAGTACTTCCAAAGCATCAAGCATTAAATTCAGCATGGACGGATAATGGAATATTTAGATATAAAGATATAAATATAGCTATTGCTGTTGGGCTGGATGAAGGTTTATATGTCCCAGTAGTAAAAAATGTAAATGAAAAATCGTTAAAAGAAATAGCCAAAGAAAGCAAAGAACTTGCTGAAAAAGTAAAAACAGGAAAGCTTTTACCAGCAGACCAAGAAGGTAACACATTTACTATAAGCAATGTTGGAATGTATGGCATAACGACATTTACCCCTATAATAAATATGCCTTCAAGTGCGATACTTGGTGTGGGAGCAACTCAAGATAAGTTTGTTCCAGTAAATGGGGAGGCTAAAATAAAACCTATAATGAATTTATCATTAACATCAGACCACAGAATAATAGATGGTACAGTAGCAGCTAAATTCTTAAAGGATTTAAAAGAATTATTAGAAAATCCATTATCAATGCTTGTATAGGTTTTGATATCTTACTCTTTATGTAAATAAATTGAATAAAATACATAAAAGGATGTGTGTAATTTTAATAGATTTAAAATTATTATGTGCAATATTATTTGTAAAAAATATCTGTATGAATATAAGAGGATTAACTAAAATATATAAAAAATAAATAGGAGGATAGCCTATGTCAGTAGAAGTCATAATGCCAAAAGCTGGAGTAGCTATGGAAGAAGGTACTATAGTATCTTGGCTAAAACAAGAAGGCGAAGAAGTAAAAATTGGAGAACCTATACTAGAGATAACAACAGATAAAGTCAACATGGAAATAGAATCAGAAGGAGAAGGTATACTTGCTGCAATTATACACAAAGAAGAAGGAGAAGTATTACCAGTATTTACAGTAATAGGTATAATAGCAGAAAAGGGAGAAAAGCAAGAAGAAATAAAGGCTAAATATTTATCTGGAAATATATCAAAGGAGGATTTAATTGTTGAAACAGAAAAAATAGAAATAGAAGAAGAAAAGACAATCAAAAAAGAGGGTAATCATGATTATGATGTGGTAGTAGTAGGTGGAGGTCCTGGAGGGTATTTATCAGCACTAAAAGCAGCTATATTAGGAGGAAAAGTTGCATTAGTAGAAGAGGACACATTAGGAGGAACTTGCCTAAATAGAGGTTGTATTCCTACAAAAACTTATGTAAAAACAGTAGAAATATTAGAAGAAATTGAACAATTATCAAAGAGAGGTGTGAAAGTATCTGTTGATAAGGAACAAGATATAAAAAAGGCTATAAAATATAAAAATAGAGTGGTTAAAAAGCTTACAGCTGGTGTTGGTGGATTGTTAAAAAGCAGAGGAGTAGATGTTTTTAATCTTAAAGCTACTGTCAAAGAAGCACATAAAGTAATATTATCAGATGGAAAAGTTTTAGATACAGAAAATACAATAATTGCCACTGGTTCTAAGGTGAGAATCTTACCAATAAAAGGGATAGAATCAAAATTAATAATAACTAGTACGGAAGCTTTAGATTTAGACATAGTACCAGAAGAGTTAGTAATAATTGGTGGTGGAGTAATAGGTTGTGAATTTGCAGAGATATTCAACTCAAGAGGCTCTAAAGTAACTATAATAGAAATGGAAGACAGAATAATTCCAAGAATGGACAAAGAATTGAGTCAGTCTTTAAGAGATTCACTTAAGAAAAAGGGAATAACTATATTAACTGAAAAGAAAGTTTCTGAATTTAAGGAAGAAGGAAATAAAATAGTAGTATGTATTGAAGGAGAAGAACCAATAAAGGCAGATTTAGGTCTATATGCTATAGGAAGACAAGCTAATCTATCTGGTATAGAAGACTTAGATGTTAAAATAGATAGAGGTTCAATAGCTGTAAATAGCAAAATGGAAACAAGTATACCAAGTATATATGCAGTAGGTGATGTTACTGGAGGTATAATGCTAGCTCATGCAGCTTTTAAAATGGGAGAGGTAGCAGCTTCAAATGCTTTAGGTATGGATGAAGAAGTAGATTTAAGTGCATTACCTAGTTGTGTTTATACAGTTCCAGAGGTTGCATCAGTTGGACTTACAGAAGAAGATGCTAAACAAAAATATAATATAAAAATCGGTAAATTTAACTTTGCTGGAAATGGAAGAGCTTTAGCTTCTGGGCAAGAGCAAGGATATGTAAAAGTAATATCAGATGCTAAATATGGAGAAATTTTAGGTGTGCATATGTTTGGATGTGGTGTAGCAGAACTTATAAATCATGCAGCATCATTTAAGGCATTAGAAATACCTGCCGATGAAGCTAGTGATTTGATTTTTGGTCATCCATGCACTTCAGAAGCTCTAATGGAAGCTTTAGCAGATGTAAATGGTGAGTGTTTACATTTACCAAAAAAATAAGCTATTAACCTAAGTTTATATAATATATAAAATCTTGAAACACTCAATTAGCCATACCCTTTTTGTATAAATGTATGTATTTATACAAAAAGGGGTATTTTTTTGGAAAAATATAACATAGAGTTATTTGTAGTTTTTGTTGTACAAAAAAGATAGTAATATAGAATAATAGTGTCATTTTATATTTATTACAGAAAGATTTAGGAGAAAAGACTTTTTTGTTTTTTAAGATAGTATTATTTGTAAAAAATAAAAAAAATTTTCTTAATATTTAAATAAAAGAATAGCTTGATTTAAACGTTATAAGTTTATGAAGTAAAAAATGGCACAAAAAAAACACTATGTGGCATGTAAGTTGCTTATATAAATAGTAAGGAGGGACAATTACAAATGAGGCAAAGAATAAAAAACTTAATTGAAAATGAAGATAAAAAAAATCCTTTAACAGATGAAGCAATTTCAAGTATGTTAAATATTCGAAGAGAAGATGTTACCTTTTTAAGAAATGAATTAAAAATAGAAGATTCTAGACAAAGAAGAAAAGTTGTTTTGATTAAAGCTATAAAAGATATTGTAAAAGAAGAAAAAAATATAAATAAAAATGATATAACAAGAAGATTAAATAGTATTGGATTTACTGTATCGAGATTTACAGTTATACAGTATTTAAAAGAAATCCAAGATTCTGGTGATTTAAAACATGATAAAGAGCATGATGATAAAAAAGAGAAACTAAATGATAAAGAAGAAAAAATAGATGTAGCCTTTGATAAATTAATAGGAAGTAGTGGAAGTTTAAGTACAATCATCAAATTAGCTAAGGCAGCTATACTTTATCCACCTCATGGATTGCATACTATTATTATGGGTCCAACTGGTGTTGGAAAAAGTGAGTTAGCAGAGTGCATGTATAACTTTGCAGTAGAATCATCTAGATTTCCTAAAAATGCACCATTTATAGTCTTTAATGCAGCTGACTACTCAGAAAATCCACAACTTTTGTTATCTCAATTATTTGGTCATGTTAAGGGTGCTTTTACAGGAGCTGATGAAACTAAAGAAGGTCTGGTAACAAAAGCAGATGGAGGAATCTTGTTTATAGATGAAATACATAGATTGCCCTATGAGGGTCAAGAAATACTCTTTCAATTGATTGATAAGGGAATGGTTAGAAAATTAGGAGAAACAAAGCTTACAAATAAAATAAATGTAATGATTATTTCTGCAACTTCTGAACCAATAGATTCTCATTTACTTAATACCTTTAAAAGACGTATACCTGTGACAATTGAAATACCAGAATTAGTTGCAAGACCATTAAACGAAAGATTTGACATTATAAACAATTTTTTCTTGATAGAAGCCCAAAGAATGGGAGCAAACATACACATAAAATCAGATGTCTTAAAAGCCCTTATGCTTTATGATTGTATAGGAAATGTAGGTCAGCTTAGAAGTGATATTCAAGTAGCTTGTGCTAGAGGACTATTAAATCAACTTACAAATAAACAAAAAGAAGTAACTATAAATATATCAGATGTACCTGGGTATGTGAAACAAGGTCTTATAAGGATAAGAAATTGTAGAGGAAAGATAGAAAATTATGTAGATGGAGATTTAATTATAGATTCAGACTTTCAAATTGAGATAGAAAAGAAAAATGAAGATATATATACTTTCCCAGATGAAATCTACAAACTTACTGAAAGAAGACACATTGATTTATTAGAACAAGGTTTAGATTTTGATGTTATCAATAGGATTGTCGGAGGAGAATTAGAAAGCTGTATTCAGAAGTACATAAAACAAGTTAAAAAAGTTTCTATCACTGAGAATTTACCTGATATAAGTCCAATTGTTGGAAGATACATTGTAGAGTTAACTTATGAAGTAATCAAAATAGCATCACAGTATCTTAATTCATTAGAACCAAATCTACATTTATGTTTAGCTGTTCATTTAAAAGCAGCTTTTGAAAGATTAAAAGAAGGAAAGGTAATATCAAATGCTCATTTGAAAGAGATAATAGGAAATTATCCATTAGAGTATTCTGTAGCAGAAAAGGTAGCACAACATTTAAAGGAAAGATACAATATAAATTTGCCAAAAGAAGAAATAGGTATAATAGCAATATATTTTAAAATGAGTAGTAGAGGAGAAATTTCTGAACAAAAAAAGATAGGTGTACTTCTAATGGCTCATGGAAGAGTTGCATCATCTGTGTGTGAGGTTACCAATAAGTTATTAGGTATTAATCACGCAAGGTATTTGGATATGCCATTTGAGAAAAAGCCGGAAGAAATGATTGAAGAAGCTACTACTGTAATAAAAGATATTGATGAAGGAAGAGGAGTAATTATATTAGTTGATATGGGTTCACTTTCATACTTTGGAGATATTATCTCTGGAAAAACAGGGATTGATATAAGAACAATATCTAGATTTGATACATTACTCTGTATAGAAGTCATACGAAGAGCAGTTCTACCAGATTTAACAATAGATGAGATAGTTGATGAAGTTAAAAATATAGAGCCATTAGTAAAAGATAAAGTTAGTAAAGAGAACAATTCAAAAGTAGACAATAGAAAGCCTATAATTGTAACATTATGTATTACTGGATTGGGAGGAGCTTGTAAGATAAAGCAAAGTTTAGAGGAAAGTATTAAAGGGATAAATGAAAAGGTTGATATAGAGACTATTGGTATGATTGAATATCCAAGTCTTGATTTAGAGATAAAACAAATAAGTAATGAGAAAAATGTAATCGCAATAGTTGGAACAATTGACCCTCAGATACCAAACATCCCATTTTTTAGCCTAGTAGACATTAATGATAAAACAAAATTAAATCAAATAAATAACTTAATTGATACAAATCAAATTGCCAAAATAAATAAAAAATATGAATTATCTGATTTAATTCAAAAAGAAGATATATTTGTAGATTTAGAAATAAAATCAAAAGAAGAAGTTCTCAAATATATGAGCAAAAAACTTAGAGAAAAAGGCTATGTAACAAAAAATTTCTATAAAAAAGTAGTGGAAAGAGATAACTTATTTCCAACTGAGTTGTCAGATGGAATAGCAATACCTCATACAGATGGAATTGATGTAATCAGACCAGCAATAAGCATAGCAATCTTAAAAAATCCTATTGTATGGAGTAAAAACAAAGTAAAAATAATACTTTTACTAGCTGTAGACCAGAAATGTTTTAATCCATTGAATACTCTACTTACATTTATAGAAACAGATGAATTTAAAAAAATAAAAAACATTAAAGATAGAGATTTTATTAGGGAGATGATATTAGATGGAGTCAATGCAAATAATTAGTAGCAATTTAATTTTTAAAGATATTGAAGTATCAAGTAATGAAGATGCTTTGAAGTTTTTGGGACGACGTTTATTTGAGGAACAATATGTAAAAAAAAGTTATATAGAAGCAGTCATAGCAAGAGAGAAAAAATATGCAACAGGACTGCCAACAGGAAGTTATGGAGTAGCAATACCACATACAGATATAGTCCATGTAAATGAACCAGGGATAGCTATTGGTATATTAAATGAACCTGTAAAATTCATAATGATGGGTACAGATGATACTGAAATTGATGTAAAGGTTATATTTATGTTGGCAGTTAAAGAGCCACAAGAGCAATTACAACTATTAGAAAGACTTATGACAATATTTCAAGATGAAAATATTTTAAATAATATTATTGATTTAAGTGAAGAAAGTGTAAGTGATTTATTAAATTCTAAACTGAATAATTAAACATACACAAATAGTATTAAAAATATAAAAAGTTATCAAAGATTTCTAATTACAGATATCTTTAAAAATAAAATAATTTTAATGGGGGTGAATAATGTGGCTAAAAAAATATTAGTTGCATGTGGAACAGGAGTATGTACTTCAACAATTGCTATAAACAAATTAAAGAAGGCATTAGAAGAAGCTGGTAAATTAGATAGGGTTAGTATTACGCAATGTAAAGTAGTAGAAGTGGCTTCAAAAGCACCAGATTATGATTTAATAATCTGTACTACACAAATATCTAGTAGTATAAAAACACCTGTAATAAATGGGCTACCTTTTTTAACTGGAGTAGGAATGGATAAATTAATCAAAGAAGTGCTTGAAAAATTAGAGTTATAATTTGAATTTTTAAATGAAATAGTCTCTAAAATTTTTCGGTTTTAGAGACTGAAAATTAAATAGAGGAGGAAGTTTAGATGGCGATATTAAATTTCATTGTTGGTTTGGATGCACAAGTAATGATGCCAATAATAATATGTATTTTTGGCTTGATATTAGGTACAAAGCTTGGGAAATCTTTAAGAGCTGGTTTAACAGTAGGGGTTGGATTTATAGGTCTTAATACTATTATAGCTTTGTTAACAGATAACTTAGGTCCAGCTACACAACAAATGGTCAAAAATTTAGGGCTAAGCTTATCAATAATAGATGTTGGATGGCCAGCAGCATCAGCTATAGCTTTTGCATCAACAGTGGGTGCTTTAATTATTCCAATAGGTCTTGTAGTAAATATAGTTATGTTAATTACTAATACAACTCAAACTGTTGATGTAGATATATGGGATTACTGGCATTTTGCATTTACAGGAGCTTTGGTGGCAGGGGCTACACAAAGTGTTATGTGGGGTGTATTTGCAGCAGTAGCCAATATGGTAATTGTTTTAGTAATGGCAGATTTAACAGCTCCAGGTATAGAAGAATACTTAGGAATGCCAGGTATATCTCTTCCTCATGGATTTACACAAGCATTTGTTCCAATTGCTATAGTTGTAAATAAAGTACTAGATTTGATTCCAGGGATAAATAAAATTGAAATAAATGCTGACACATTACAGAAAAAATTTGGTCTATTTGGAGAACCTTTAATAATGGGGTCTTTAATAGGGATAATAATTGGTATTGCAGCGAAGTATGACATAAAAGGTATATTGCAGTTAGGAATAACTATGGGAGCTGTTTTAATACTAATTCCAAAGATGGCAGCTTTGTTAATGGAAGGTTTGTTGCCAGTTTCAGAGGCAGCACAAGAATTTATTGAAAAGAGATTTAAAAATAGAGGTAAAATATACATCGGTTTAGATTCAGCAGTAGGAATAGGACATCCTGTTACATTATCAGTTGCATTAGTACTAGTACCTCTAACTATAGTTATAGCAGCTATCTTACCAGGTAATAAAGTTTTACCTTTTGCAGATTTAGCTGTAATACCATTTGCACTTGTTTTAATCGTCCCAATTACAAAAGGGAATGTATTTAGAACTCTAATAATAGGAATAGTTATTATTACTTCTGGACTACTAATTGCAACTAATTTAGCACCTCTATTTACCCAAATGGCTTTAAATGCAAGCTTTAAAATGCCTGAAGGAGCAACTATGATTTCAAGTATTTGTGATGGTGCAAATCCATTAAGCTGGGTATTTGTAAAAATTATGAATTACAAAGTAATTGGAGGAATAATTTTGGCTGTTATAGCTTTAGGGATGGCTATCTATAATAGAAGTAGAATAATAAAGGAAAATAAAGCATTATCTACACAAGATGAAGCTTAAATGTAATTTTATTAAGGAGTGTGTAAATTATGAAAAAATATATATATGATTCTAAAAGATATACAGTTAGTGTAACAATACCAGGAATTTTTATGATTTTAATATTGATTTATGCACTATTTAATAATTATATAAATCCTAGTATTAATATATATAGCCTGATGATAGTTATTTGTACTTATGGAGTATTTAATACGTTTGTATCTTCAAGTAATCCTAAAATGATTACTATGGACAATAAATACATATGTTTTAGTTCATTTAATATTACACATAAGTATGAAATTAAAGATATAAAAAAAATAAGAATAAGAGAATTTCATGGCAAAAAAATGTATCTAAAAATTAATGATGGTAGTTTTCTTAAGGGGAGATATTGGATAAAAACAAACATGTTTAATGGCAATATAGAATTATATAATTATTTTATTGAATTAGAAGAATGTTTGCACCCAGAATCATTAAAATTTAGAAATAAAAGCTTAAAGAGTAATGAACTATAAAAAATGAAAATTTCAAATTAAAATCGACTTGTGTTTAGTATAAGTATATAAGTTTAAATTTTATAAAGAGTTTTTAGAATTTTCAATTAAAATGTCAAGAGTAATATCTTATTGTGTAAGATATATAACAGGAACATATAAAACTATGTTTCTAATAAATGGGAGGATTTAGCTAATGTTATTAGAAAATTTGAGAAAAGAGGTATTACAAGCGTCTTTAGACCTTCTAAACTATAATTTAGTTACATTGACAGGAGGAAATGTCAGTGGAAGAGATGAAGAAACTGGATATATAGCAATCACACCAAGTGGAATGGATTATAGAAATCTTACACCAAGTGATATTGTTGTAATAGATATAGATGGAAATACTGTAGATGGTAAATGGAAAGCATCAGTGGATTCACCAGACCACTTATATATATATAAACATAGAAATGATATAAATAGTATAATACATACACACTCTACATATTCAAGTTGCTTTGCAATTTTAAATGAGTCTATAGAGTGTGCAAGTACAACTCTTGCAAATGAAGTAGGAGGTTCAGTTCCAGTTGCAAAATTTTCACCACCAACATCTAATCAGATGGGAAAATGTGTTATTGATGCAATAGGTGATAAGAGAGCTTGTCTTTTAGCAAATCATGGAGTAATTGCAGTTGGACCATCTGTAAACCATGCATTTACAGCAGCAGTAATGTTAGAAGACGCAGCAAAAGTATATTATTTGGCAAAGTCAATTGGTACACCAGTATTATTGCCAGATGAAGAAATTCAAAGAGCTAGAAATGTATTTCTTAATGTGTATGGTCAAGACAAGTAAACCTAATAAAACTCTCATAGTAATATAAAAACACAGATGTTCAGTAATAGTAAGGTGTTGTATTATGTTATAATAAGTTTAATGATTTAGAAAGAATAATTTAAAGTTAAATACTATGTAAACTTATTTAAATTTAAAATAAATAGGAAGATAAAATATAAAAGGAGTCTATATTTTTATGTATTACTTATTAAACAAAAACACCAATCCTTACTTTAATTTAGCTCTAGAAGAGTATCTATTTTTAAATGAGAAATATAATGATGATATCATAATCATATGGAGAAATGAAGAATCTATTTTTATAGGAAAAAATCAAAATCCATATCAGGAGATACATCATGATGTTATTGAAAATGGCGAAATTCCCATTTTAAGAAGAATATCTGGTGGAGGTACTGTGTATCATGACTTAGGAAACATCAATATGTCATTTATACAAAAAAATAGAAGTCTTCATGAAATAGATTTTTTAGAACATACTAAATTTATGCAAAGTATGCTTTTATCATTTGGATTAGATGTATCCATAACAGAAAGAAAAGATTTATTCTTGAATGGCAAAAAAATTTCTGGTTCTGCACAATCTATAAAAAGGCAAAATTCTCTTTATCATGGAACTCTTCTTTATGATTCAGATTTAAATAAATTAACTAAGTATTTAAATTCAGATAAATCAACAGAATCAAAGGCAACTAAGTCTGTTTCAAGCAAAGTTACAAATATTAATTTTCTACTTAAAAAAGATATATATTATTTTTTAGATTATTGTGTTAATTATATAAAAAATAATATAAAAAATATAAAAGAAGTTGAATTAGACGATGATGATATCAAAAGTGTATACAATCTGGTAGAAGATAAATATAAAAAAACAGAATGGATATATAATAAAACGCCTAAGTTTCAAATAGTTTTACCAATTGATAATAAAAGGAAAATCAATGTACATGTTAATAAATGGAAAATATCAAAATGTTTTATTTCTTGTGAAGATGGTATAGTCAATATGGATAAATTGATAGAAGTAGATTTTAACAAACAAGAAATAAAAAACAAAATTTTAGAAAATTATCCAGATTACATGGATTTAATTGATTTAATATTTTAATACAAAACCTCTAGATTGATAAACTTGTTTTATATCAATCTAGAGGTTTAAATATTTTTTATAGATATACAAACTGTTACAAAGTTGTAAAATAAAAAGATGAAGCTATTGAAAAATCAATATAATTTGCAACAAACACACATATTTTAGGCTAGAAAATGGATATTACCTATTTATACAACTGAAAATTTAATATATAATTAATCAGATGGTTAAAATATAAAAACATTAAAAGTTTTAATAAATGATAGGTAAAAATAAAATACGAGGTGATACCATGTATAGTGTTATAATTGTTGCGGCAGGAAGCGGAAGGAGAATGAACTTAGACGTAAATAAGCAGTTCATAAAATTAAGAGAAAAAGAAATCATAGCGCATACAATTCAAGTTTTTTACGAAAATATAAATATAGATGAAATTGTGGTATGTATAAAAAAAGAAGAGGAAGATTTTTTTAAGGAAAATATAATAAATAAATATAACTTTAAAAATATAAAAATAGCATATGGTGGAAAAGAAAGACAAGACTCAATATATAATGGATTAAAAAAATTAGATAAAAATTGTGATATAGTACTTATTCATGATGGAGCGAGACCTTTTGTAGACCATAGAATAATAAATGAATCTATAAAAATGGCTAAAGAAAAAAAGGCCGTAGTTGTAGGTGTACCAGTAAGTGATACTATAAAAATAGTATCTGATGGTACAGTACAAGAAACTCCAGAAAGAAGTCTATTGTGGGCAGCACAAACCCCTCAAACTTTTGAATATAATCTTATAATAAATGCTTATGAACAAGCGTATAAAACTAACTATTATGGAACAGATGACTCAATGCTAGTAGAAAATATAGGGCAAAGTGTTACGATGGTAATGGGTTCTTATGAAAATATAAAAATAACTAGTCCAGAAGATTTAAATATAGCAGAACAAATATTAAATATGGAAAAAAGAGATGAAGTGAATAGTAGAAGGAGAATTATATGAGAATAGGATTGGGATATGATGTACACAAATTGACAGAAGAAAGAAAACTTATAATTGGTGGAGTAGAGATACCACATGATAAAGGTTTACTAGGTCATTCTGATGCTGATGTATTGATACATGCAATAATGGATTCTATTTTAGGGGCATTAGCTTTAGGCGATATAGGTAAGCATTTCCCAGATACAGATGAAAAATATAAGGGAATAGATAGTATGAAATTATTAGAACATGTATATAATCTAATAACAAGTAAAGGATATAAAATTGGTAATATAGATAGTACTATAATTGCTCAAAGTCCTAAGATGGCTCCTCACATTGAGCGTATGAGAAAAAACATAGCAAAAGTTTTAAATACAGATATTGAAAACATAAATATAAAAGCAACTACAGAAGAAGGTCTTGGTTTTACAGGAGCAAAACAAGGAATAGCTTCACAAAGTATTTGTTTATTATTATTGACAAGTCAGAATAATTAATATATTATTAGTAATAAGTTTAATGGATATCAAATAATAGGCCTATATAGAATATCTATAATATGTGAATTTAAGTAAAATTAATATAAATATAAAATTAGCTATGATAAAGAAATAGTAAAATGACGAAATCTTCACAGAGAGAAAACAGAGGTGAGAGTTTTCAAGAGGAAGTCTTTGAACCTGTCTTTTAGCTTAAAGGTATAAAAATCTTTACGGTAGGAACCGTTACATTCCCTAAAGAGAGCTATTTATATAGCTAACTAGAGTGGTACCGCGGAAATCAAACCTTTCGTCTCTATACTTGTATAGAGATGAGGGGTTTTTTATATTTTCAGGAAAACAATATTCAGGAGGAATTTATTAATGAAAATGTCTAAAATGTTTATGCCAACATTGAAGGAGATTCCAGCAGATGCTGAAATCACAAGCCATCAATTAATGGTGAGGTCAGGAATGATAAAAAAAATGACTTCAGGAGTTTATAATCAATTGCCAATGGGGTTAAGGGTATTCAAAAAAATTGAGCAAATAATTAGAGAAGAATTAAATAAAAAAGATTGTCAAGAAATATTATGTGCGGCTTTACTTCCATCAGAATTGTGGAAAGAATCTGGAAGATGGACTGCTATGGGTGCAGAAATGTTTAGGTTAAAAGATAGAACAGAAAGAGAGTACTGCCTTGGGCCAACGCATGAAGAAGCTTTTACTGACATAATAAGACAAGAGATTACTTCATATAAACAATTACCACTGAACTTGTATCAAATACAAGTAAAGTATAGAGATGAGAGAAGACCAAGATTTGGTGTTATGAGAACTAAGACTTTTACAATGAAGGATGCATACAGCTTTGATGTAGATGAAGCAGGGTTAGATAAATCATATCAAGATATGTTTGATGCATATGTAAGTATATTTGATAGATGTGGATTAGACAATAGCCCAGTACAGGCAGACTCAGGAGCTATAGGAGGTTCTACATCAGCTGAGTTTATGGTTAAATCAGAAGTTGGAGAAGATGAAGTTGTATTCTGTAGTGGATGTGACTATGCAGCCAATGTAGAAAGAGCAGAGTCTTGTAATGCAGTATCAGAAAAAGAAGAAATGAAGGAATTAGAAGAAGTTCATACACCAGGAGCATCTACAATAAAAGAATTAGAAGAGTTTTTAAATGCTTCTCCAGATAAATTTGCTAAGACTTTAGTATATGAAGCAGATGGGAAAACAGTTGTAGTTGTTGTAAGAGGAGATAGAGAAGTTAATGAAGTTAAGGTATCTAATGCAATAGGTTCTGTTATAGAATTTGCACTTGCTACAGACGATGTTGTAAGAGAAGTAACTAATGCAGAGGTTGGGTTTGCTGGGCCAATAGGAGTAAATGCTGATTATGTCTTTATAGATAAAGAAATTGTTGAGCAAAGAAATATAGTTGTTGGAGCTAATAAAACTGAGTATCACATAAGAAATGCTAACTATGGAAGAGATTTTGAAGGTATAGTTGGAGACTTTAGAAATGTTCAAGAAGGTGACAAATGTATAGTGTGTGGTAAACCTCTTGAAATAGCTAGAGGTGTTGAAGTAGGACACATATTTAAGTTAGGAACTAAATACTCAGAATCTATGAATGCAAACTTTATTGATAGAGATGGTAAATCAAAACCTATAATAATGGGATGCTATGGTATAGGTGTAGAAAGAACAGCAGCAGCTATAATTGAGCAACATAATGATGAAAAAGGTATAATTTGGCCTTTATCAGTAGCTCCATATCATGTTGTGATAGTTCCAGCAAATATGAAAAATGAGGAACAAATGTCATTAGCTGAAAAGATATATAATGATTTACAAGATATGGGTGTTGAAGTCTTATTAGACGATAGAGATGAAAGAATTGGTGTTAAATTCAACGATTCAGAATTAATAGGAATACCTATGAGAATTACAGTAGGTAAAAATATTGATGAAGGTAAAGTAGAATTTAAACTTAGATACGAAGAAGATAAAGAGTTAATTAAAATAGAAGAAATAAGTGAAAAAGTAAAAGCAGAATTTATCAAAAACAATGTTAAGTTAGGATAATAATTTAAAGAAAGCTACTGTATAGATAATCAGAGTTGTACTTTATAAATGCCCTTTTATCTATATAAAAAAGATAAAAGGGTGTTTTTGTATAAAAACATAATAAATGAGGAGGTAATTAAGATGGCAAAAAATGAAAAACAATTTGTTGAAGAAATAACAAAGATGGAAGATGATTTTCCACAATGGTATACGGATGTTATAACTAAGACTGATTTAGTTGATTATGCACCAGTAAAAGGATTTATGGTCGTAAAACCATATGGATATGCTTTATGGGAAAAAATGCAAGAATTTATGGATAAAAAATTCAAAGAAACTGGACACAAAAACTGTTATTTTCCATTATTGATACCAGAAAGTTTATTAAACAAAGAAGCAGAGCATGTTGAGGGGTTTGCTCCAGAAGTTGCATGGGTAACACATGGAGGAAATAAAAAACTAGAAGAAAGATTATGTGTAAGACCTACTTCAGAAACTATAATATGTACAATGTATGCTAAATGGCTAAAATCATATAGAGAGTTACCATATCTTTATAATCAATGGTGTTCAGTTGTTAGATGGGAAAAATCAACTAGACCTTTCTTAAGAACATCTGAATTCTTATGGCAAGAAGGTCATACATTACATGAAACAGCAGAAGAAGCACAACAAGAAACAATACAACAATTAGAAATATATAAAGCTTTATGTGAAGAATTGCTTGCAATGCCAGTTGTATCTGGTCAAAAAAGTGAAAGTGAAAAATTTGCAGGTGGTGAAAGAACATATACTATAGAAGCTATGATGCATGATGGGAAAGCATTACAATCAGGTACAAGTCACTTCTTAGGACAACACTTTACAAAAGCGTTTGATATTACTTTTGCAGATAGAGAAGGTAACTTAGCTAATCCATATCATACATCTTGGGGAGCATCTACAAGACTTATAGGTGGGCTTATAATGACTCATAGTGATAATAGAGGTTTAGTATTACCACCAAGAGTAGCCCCAATACAAGTTGTTATAGTTCCTATAGCTGCTAAAAAAGGCAATGTAATGGAAACTGTTGATAAAATATATGCAGATTTAAAAGCTAAAGGAGTAACTGTAGAAGTTGATGATAGAGATAACTATACAACTGGATGGAAATTTAATGAGTGGGAAATGAAAGGTGTACCAGTAAGAATTGAAATTGGACCAAAAGATATAGAAAATAATCAAGCTATGATATTTAGAAGAGATACTCTAGAAAAGAGTTCTATGCCTCTAGAAGGATTAGCTGATGCTGTATATGATTTATTTGATGTTATACACAATGATATGTTTGAAAAAGCAAGAAAACATAGAGAAGATAATACATCTGTAGTTGAAAATATGGATGAATTTAGAAAGGCCTTGGAAGAAAAACCAGGATTCATAAAAACTATGTGGTGTGGAGATGCTGAATGTGAGGCTAAGATTAAGGAAGAGACAGGGGCGACTATAAGATGTCTACCTTTTGAACAAGAAAACTTAGGTCACAAGTGTATATATTGTGGAAAAGAAGCAGACCATATGGTAGTAATGGCAAAAGCTTACTAGAATCAAATATTTAAATGTAAAAATAGTTTAGCTGGGATGTAAAGTATTAAATACTTTATCCCAGTTTTTTATTGTTTAATATTCTACTAAGATTAATAATACTTTCAATGGGTGATAATAATATAACTGAGTAGATTAAAGATTTGAAAAAGTAAAATTTTAAATTTAAATAATGTTAAAGAAGATTCTAATAGCAAGGAACATGTAGAAGAAGGATTTAGAAATTACAATAAAATTGCCGAAAAGCCCCCTTCTTTAGATGTGGGGATGAAAGGCAAGGTCTTAATATAAATAAAAGTCAGAATAATACTTGCAACCTAACACTACGAATGATAGATTATGTGTAGGAGG
>NZ_JAGWCU010000031.1:0-44206 GCF_020657755.1 Clostridioides sp. ZZV15-6388
ATATAAAAAGTTATAGTTAATTTTAAATCAAGCACATTGTTACATTATTTTAAAATAATAAACTCGTATTTTTTTAATGTTATTTCTTCCTTTAAATCAATTATCTTTTCTTCATATAAATCTTTTACTTTTCTATTCACCAAATAATCTGGTAACTTTAAGATTAAATCTTTGGATGAATTATTTATTATTACTGTAATAGATTCTTTTTTTAATATAACTGTTCCATTTTTTTTATCTGCTAGTATCCATTCATTTGATACAGTTCTAAGTTCTCTATTTGATTTACGAAGTCTAATAATCTTCTTCATAAAATCAAATATATCTTTATTCCACTTTTCTTCATTCCATTCCATACATTTTCTTTGTCCTTCAGATACTGGACTTAGTTCTCCTTGCATTCCTATTTCATCACCATAGTATATACAAGGACTTCCTGATTGTATAAACATAAATAAATACGCAAGTTTAAATTTATCTATATTCCCATTTGCATAAGTCAATATCCTAGTGGTATCATGACTTCCAAGTAAATTAAAAATAACTTCATTAACTTGCATTGGATAACTTACTATTACATCATTTATCATATATTTAAATTCTTCAGCATTTATCTCATTTGTACAAAAGAATTGTTTCATAGCTTCTGACATTAAATAATTCATAACTGAATCAAATTGGTCTCCCATCAACCATGGTAAACTTCCATGCCAAATTTCTCCCAATATGTATATATCAGGTTTTATTATTTTAATCTCTTGTCTAAATTTTCGCCAGAAAACATGATCTACTTCATTTGATACATCCAATCTCCATGCATCTATATCAAATTCTTGTATCCAATACCTCCCTACACTCAATAAGTATTCTATTACTTCTGAATTTTCTGTGTTAAGTTTCGGCATGTATTTTTCACACCCAAAAGTTTCATAAGGTATGTTTTTTTCATCTATTTCTTTTATTGGAGTATCAACTTTACTCATATCTTTTATATAAAACCAATCTTTATATCTCGAATTATCCTTATTTTTAACTACATCTTGCCACTGTTTAGAATAATATCC
Source organism: Clostridioides sp. ZZV15-6388 (assembly GCF_020657755.1). Lineage (NCBI taxonomy): Bacteria > Bacillati > Bacillota > Clostridia > Peptostreptococcales > Peptostreptococcaceae > Clostridioides > Clostridioides sp. ZZV15-6388. The sequence goes on from NZ_JAGWCU010000031.1 coordinate 1,065, forward strand.
TATATGATTAAATACAGCATCCAACATTATTTTTATATTTCTTTTATGTGCTTCTTCTATCAGTTTTTTCAAAGTAGCTTTATCACCTAAGGTAGGGTCTATTTCCATGTAGTCCATCGTATCATATCTATGATTAGTTTTTCCAACTGTAATAGGACAAAAATAAATTCCATTTACTCCTAAATCGCTCAAATAATCTAGGTGGTCTATTACACCTTGTAAATCTCCACCTGTAAAATTATCTCTTGTTGGAATAGCTCCCCATATATCTACTCCTTCTGGATTTATAGATGGATTTCCATTTGAAAATCTATCAGGAAATATTTGATACCAAACAGTATCCTTTACCCAATTTGGGACTTTAGGTATATCTATATGATTCAAATATGGATATCCAAAAAAATTACTTATTTCACATAACTCTTTCTCATCATTTTCGTTTCCTAATTTTATTATCTTTTTTTCTGTAAATAAAATTTTTTCTTCTTGACCTTCTATTATAAATCCATACCTCGAACGTTTATTTAAAGGCTTACACTCAGCTATCCAATAATCAAATAATTCTGTTTCTACTTCTTTGTTCATCATTATATTTGTTCCACCAGACCAACCAAGTCCAGATGCATTTAGATTCCCTCCTCCTGCACCTCCTTTGTCCCATACATATTGGTCTCCTATCCTTAAGGTCACTTTTTTTACCTCATTTTTTTTAGTTCTAATTCTTATATGTAATGTTTCTCTATCATAGCCATAAGCATAGTTGCTCATTGGTATATGTAATATAGCTTCTTTTGTTAAAGTTTGTTGAGTTGATTCTGTGATTTGATTGTTTAAAGTTATATTTTCTTTATTTTTATTAGACAACTTTATCCCTTCTTTCTAATAATTTACATAATTTAAAGATAGGTCAATATATTTAACTATTATATCATAATAAAAAGATATAATAGTTAAATATCATAACAATAGTTTTCTAAGCTACAATAATCACTTTTATTAAAATAAATCTTATCTTTATTATTATTTTTTGCAAAATAAAAACCTCTAGTATTTTCCTAGAGGATACAATGTCATACTATTAATTTTTATACTAACTTTTAAATTATTTAAAAAGACTATATATACTATATTAGCTCCCTATGCTATATTATTAGATTTAACTTTTTCTATGTTTAAAAAATAAGTTTCTCTCTCTTTAAATAATGATACATATTTAAAATCAAGATATTTAAGCATATCATAAGCCACATCAAAATCTTTACATATATCTTCTACTCTATGAGAGTCAGAACCTACAGTAACTATAAAACCTCCAAGTTCTCTATATCTTTTTAAGATATCTTCATTTGGATGTATAGCATTTAATCCATATCTATAACCAGATGTATTTAACTCTATTCCACTTCCATTATTAATTATTGACTTTAAGACTTCATCAATAACATCTTTAAAGTCATTATATATTACTCTGTTATCTGAATATATCCCATATCTAGATATATAATCTAAATGTCCATATATATTATAATCTTTAAATTCATGATTAGTTTCAAGTATACTATTAAAATATTTATAATATGCATCTTCTTTGCTAAGTCCTTCAAAGTATTTTTTCGATGGAACAGGTACATTATCAATTGTATGAGTTGAACACAATATAAAATCAAAAGGATGTGAATTTATTACATCTTTTATTTCATTTTTTAAATGTTTTCTATATCCTACTTCAACACCTAATAATAACTCTATATCCTTTTTATACTTTTCTTTTAGTTTATTAAACACTGGGACATATTTGTTATAATCTATACAAAATCCCTTACCTTCATCATGCTCTAAATGGTCTGTAAAAGTCAAATATCTAACACCTATACTTATAGCTTTTTTTATTGTATCTTCCATTGAATCCTTTCCATCACTTGAAAAATTAGTATGAATATGATTATCAATTAAATTCATATTATCCCTCCCTTTATTTTATCTACCTTAATTATACTACAGGTTTATTGTATACAATTGTTAAAAGAAAATGATAATAGTTAAATTTTATTTACAATACTTCCTCTTTAAAGAAATACCTTATTTTTATACAAAAAAGGAAGTGTCTAAATTGATTTTATAAAATCAATTCAGACACTTCCTTATTAATACATTTTGTTTAATATATTTTATTTAATTTATCTTTTAAAAATTTGCATTTTTTGACAAATCTTAGTGGTTATATATCCAATCATATAAAAGGCTGCATAAAGTAAAACATAGATATATGCTGAATCATTTAAAAATATATACATTAATATTATATAAGTTATTAAAGATACTACAAGTGATAAAATCAAGTTAGTTTTACTCAATACACAAACTATCCCTTGAATTAAAAAAGCAATTGGAAAAATCAAAACCATACCTATTACAAAAATCCCTTTGGCAGGAATATCTGGTATATTAAATATATCTGTAGCAAAAGTTAAAAACATTAATAACATTATGATTGTAGGAAATATAATACTAAAAACATTACTTTTTTTCATGATAAATTTTCCTTATTTGTAATTTTAAATTAGCTATTTAAATGAAACCCAATAAATATAGCTTTTAAATTAATAATTTAATTACTTTGTCGCCTCAATTTCTCCCATCATTCTAACTAAGTCTTGTCCATATTGACCACCAGCCCAATTATTAGAAAGACTTTCAACTGTTTTAGCTTTCCCAAATAAAGATTTTTCATGTCTAGGGTCTACTGGATTTGAAAGTGGATAGCCCTCTTGTCCTGCATATAGACATAAATGTTGAATTTGAGCTAGTATTCCCTCTTCCCAAGTATCAAATCTTGAGTGTGCATTTTTGTCAGTATCAGAACCACCAACAGAAGTCTTAAGTCCACAAGGATTCTTAAATGATGCATCTAATACTCCACCAAAATTACAGAAACCAGTTTCTTTTGCTGATTGAGCTACTGCTAAAACAGGATTTACACCTTCTTGAACAGCTGTATCATATAGTATTGGTATCAATTCTATAAATAAATCATTTGCTTTTTTAGATTTAGCCCATTTTAGACAAGCTTCTAAACTAGCTGTTGGTTCACCTAATATACTTGTCTCATCTTTTATAGGTGAATCCCCTTTTGTAGATGAATCACCATTATTCTGTGCAGCAGAAACACATTTATTATACACACTATCGCTTATTGAACCTAGTCTAGTAATCTTATCTGCTCCTGCTAGTATGGATTTATCACTATCTTCTGATACTAGTACAATTGGATTATCTTTAGCAATTGTAGAACCTGTAAGAGCATTCACTAAATCATATCCATCACTTAAATAAAATTCTGATGAATCTGGATAAAATTCTTTTATAACTTTTTTATTTGTATCATATCTATCTGAACCACCAAGTCTCTTAGAGTTAGTCTTGTTAACTAAACTAGTACTCATAGAAATACTTCCACCTACAGCATATGATTTTACATTACTTGTTGAAAAAGGAACACTTTTTCCATCTGTAAGTACTATAGGAGCTACATCTCTTACTGAGACAGGTGCAGCACTTATAGTATCAGCTTCTCCTTTATATGCATTAGTTAATATAACTTCATCAACTTTTTTAATGGTACTTACTTCTTTGGCAACACTATAACTAGTCTTTATTCTATCATCTCCACCTAATCTAGTTACTTGTGCTCCTGTATTTTTCAGCTCAGTTTCTACTGACTTACTTATTGACAACTCTTTACCTATTATGTATATCTTTTTTACATTTTTTAATCTTTGTTTTGTTTCATTTGGTATGTTACTTTTTTGAGCAAGCAAAATTGGAGCATCTACAGCACCAGCAAGACCACTTGCTGAAAGACCATCTGCTATAGAACTATCCATATTTACCACAATGGCTGTATCATAGCTCGTTTTATCTGCTATTAATCCAGCCGTCTCATATATGTTCTTACCTTTAATGGTATCTGATGTTAATGCACTTACATTAGGTGCATTCATTAGAAATATAGCTAATGTTAAACCTAATGCTAAAACTCTTTTAATTGTTCTCATATTCTTCCCCCTTGATATATCAAGCTTAATCCAAAAATGACTATAACATAGTAATACATCTACGCTATAGTCATTTATTATAATTTAATAATTATATGTTTCTTATTATATCATAAATTACAAAAAGTTTCCATAATATTAGATAGATTAGAGAAAAAATTTACATTTTAGTTACAATTTCCCATATTTCAGTTCTAATACATACATATTCGGTAACAATTTGTAATAAAAATTGATAAATACACCTTATATTTATTTTAAAATTATACAATAATGAAATTTATTGCATATAAAAATTTATCATAAATTATATAATACTTTTATTATTGAATAAATATATTATAAAAATTAAAACTTAATTTAAATAAGTAATTTGACAAATTTATTAGGAAATTCTAAGCATAATAAATCAAAAAGAGCCACAAAATCTAGCATTTAAGTGGCTTTCTATTATTCCAATTGATTATATAAAGTGACTTTCTCATTTTAGAAATATAAATAATTATTTTTTCAAAATAACCTAAAAAATAAGCTTATAATAACTTAAAAATCTGGAATTTAACTTCTTCTATTAATTTCGTCTGTTATTAATGATTTAGAAATATACATTGCTTTTATTATATTTCTAAATCGTTTGTAATTAGTAGTACCCTCTGCAAATTTTGACTGTGCTTTTTCACATTTATTTATACTTGAAGATACAGGTCGTAGTGCTTCTATTAATTCTTCTTTTGTATATTTATCGATTATATTTTCCTCTGTTATTAATGATTTCGAAATATACATCGCTTTTATCCTATTCTTAAGGAGTGAGTGTTGAGAAGTCCCTTCCATAAACTTTAGTTGTGCTTTTTCACATCTACTGATAACTGAAGATACTACTCTCAGTGTTTCCACCAATTCTTCTTTTGTATAATTATCTATAGTATTTCACCTCAAATTCTAATTTATTATTATATACCTTAATTTACTTTAATATTTTTTCATCCTATTATAACATATTTTTAGTGCTATTCTAATATATAATGTGATATATTCTAGTTAATGGTATTTTCGAACTTAATCAAATGTTATTTTATTATAAGGTCATAGTATATATATGAAAATACATAAAAATACTTAACTTTTTTAAGGAGATTTCCAATGAGCAACAAACAAGGTTCTAACATAAAAGATGTAAAAATTAAAAATAAGTTAATAATACTGAAACTACTTTCTACAAATACTCCTATGTCTAGAGTTGATTTAGCTAAATCTACAGGTCTTACTAAAATGACTTTATCAAATCTAGTCACTGAGCTTATTAATGAAAACATGATTAGAGAGATAGAATCATCAACTTTAAATGCACATTCATCAGGTCGTAAACCTATTTTATTAGATATTTCTAATATATCTCCTTGTGTTTGTGGCATTTTGATAAGAAGAAATATTTGTAAGGTAATCATTGCGGATTTAAAAGGTAATATTGTCAAACAACTTTTTGAGACTTACCCTAAATATCTGTCAAATGATGTTTTAAAAGATATAATAAAAAGAATGTTTACTAAAATAATGAAAAATAACAAAAGAGATATAATTGGAATTGGCATTTCTTCAATAGGTCCTGTAGATAATATAAATGGTATAATATTAAATCCTCCAGACTTTGGAAATGTATCAAACCTAAACATAGTAAATTTTATAGGAGAAATATCTGATTTACCTATATTTTTGATAAATGATGCTAATGCAGGTGCTTTGGCTGAAAAAATGTATGGTCTAGGCAAAGATATTCAAAATTATATATATTTACATATAATGAATGGAATTGGAGCTGGTTTAGTATTAGAAAATAAACTTCACACTGGTAATTTAGGTCAAAGTGGTGAAATAGGACATACATCTATTAATTTTAGTGGTCCAGTATGTAGTTGTGGAAATAATGGATGTCTAGACTATTATACAAGTGTGAGTAAGTTAATTAAAAGAATTGAATCATTAAGTCATATTTATCCAGATTCTCCACTAATTAATTGTAAAGATTTTTCTCTAGTCAAGTTAATAGATGAAGCCAATAACAAGGATAATCTAGGGATGTTTTTGCTTGATGAATTTTGTACATATATATCATATGCATTAGTAAATACACTTACCTTAATTGATTGTAGTTCTATAATAATAGGTTATGACTTTAATATCCCTGGTACATTTATAGAAAATACATTATTAAAAAAATTGACTGCTTCAGCAAGTTTTTCTAAATATAAAAAAATAAATGTAAGACATTCAAATTTTGGAGCAAATGCACCACTAATTGGCTCTGTAGCCATAGTAAGCTATAATTTTTTTAATGGTAGTATAAATTTTGATTAAACATGTAAAATATTAAAATATTTAATTAGTTTTGTTGAATATTTTTCCATTTAATATTATTATATCTTATAAGAGCGTTTAAAATTTGGAGGTATAAAAATGATTTCAGCTAAAATGGAAAAATTACTTAATGAACAGATTAACCATGAATTATATTCTGCATATCTTTACCTTTCTATGTCTTCTTACCTTGAAGCAGAAGGACTTAAAGGATTTTCTAATTGGTTTTATGTTCAATATAAAGAAGAAACAGACCATGCTATGTATTTTTACAAATACTTACATAATGTAGGAGGAAAAGTTCAACTTGATGCTATACCAATGCCAGATGCAGACTTCACTTCTGCAATGGATATTCTTGAACGTACATTAGCTCATGAACAAAAGGTTACTGCTTTAATAAACAATCTAGCTGCTGTAGCAAACTCTGAAGCAGACTTTAGAACTTCTCAATTCTTACTTTGGTTTATATCTGAACAAGCAGAAGAAGAGACAACTTGCGAAGACAATATAAAACGTGTTAAACTTGCTGGAGAAGGTGGGTTATTCTTTGTAGACCAAGAATTGGCTACTCGTATATATTCAGCACCAACAAATCCACCTGTAACAATATAAAAATATTAACGTTAAAATTTTTAGTATAATAGATAGGGTGTTTTAATGAAAATCAAGATTGATTCTATTCATTAAAACACCCTTTATGATTTGTCTTATATGTAGTATTTTACTTTTTATACATTTCTATTTTACAATCATATTTAAAACTCTATTTTTAACTTAAAGTATTCTATAATTAAATGTGGGGTGACTGAAAATCACAATCTATAAATTAGTGTGATTTTCAGTCGCTACTTTGATTATGGTTGAATACCAAAACTTGTTAACTATTTATATTTAACTATTAAAGCGTCTACTGCACATACACCTTTTCCCCTAGGATATACAAATACAGGATTTAAATCTATTTCCTTAACCTCATCCTTGTTTTCATAAGCATATTTACCTAATTTAACCATCATTTCTGCAAGAGCATCAACATCACAAGGTTCGCTACCTCTGTATCCGTTTAAAAGCTTAAATGATTTTAATTTTTTAAGCATCATTATAGCTTCATCATGATTTATAGGTAATGGATATAAAGTAGTGTCTTTAAATACTTCTACAAATACTCCACCTAAACCAACTAATAGCATTGGTCCAAATTGGTCATCATTAGTTATACCAATAATTATTTCTATTCCACTTTCAACCATTTCTTGAACCAATATACCATCAATCTTGGCATTTGGTTTTGCTTCTTTTACATTAATTAAAATCTCATTATATGCACTTATTGCCTCTTCTCTATTATTGATTCCTACTTTGACTCCTCCAACATCAGATTTGTGTAATATCTCTGAAGAGTTTATTTTTAATACAACAGGATAGTTGATGTACTTCAAAATTTTATCTAATTCATCAATACTTTTTGCAATACCCTGACCTGGCACTGGTACTCCATATTTCTTCATTTCAATTTTACTATCTAATTCTGATAAGGCTACTACATTGTTTGAGTCTCTTTTCTTAACAGCTTCAAATTCTAAAGTTCTCTTTGAATAATCATAATCTACAAATTTAGCCATTTTATTGAAACAAGTAAATGTAGTTCCAACTGATGACATTATAGGTACTTGACTATTTTCTAATCTAGCCCTATAATTTAGATATCTATTTCCTTCAAGTGTAGGAACTGCAAATACAGGCTTCTTCAATCCTTGTTCTCTAGCTTCACTTACAGCTTGACAAAGAGTCTCATGCATTTCATTTTCTTCATCTCTTATATTTGCACCTATCATAGTAAATCCAACACTATCATCTTTATCAAATGTGTGTAATAAACCTACTATCATATCTTTTTCATGAAATAATGCAGTTGTAGCATCCAATGGATTTTTAGGTGTTGCAAATCCTGGAAGATATTTTTTCATCTCTTCTTTAGTTTCAGTGGATATTTCTGCAAGTTCTACACAATTTTCTTCTGCTAAATCTGCACAAATAGTATTTTCTCCCCCTGAGAAGTTTATTGCTGCAAAATTAGAATTTTTAGGTAAATTACCATCTAAAACACTAAAAGCCTGAGCTAAACTCATAAATTGTTCTAAATTCTCTACAGAAATTACTCCATACTTTTCAAAAATACTCTCAAAAGCTTTACTTGAACCAGCTAAGTTTCCTGTATGAGAAGCAGCTGATATAGCTCCTTTTTCTGACCTTCCTGATTTCAAGATTATTACTGGTTTTCTTTTTTGAGCTGCTTTTTTTAGTGCATTTATAAATTTTTGAGGATTTTTTAGTCCCTCAAGATAAATAGCTATTACTGATGCATAATTATCATCTACAAGAAAATCTACTGCATCTTCTAGTGTAACTATATTTCCATTTCCTGTTGAAAAACCATAAGATATATTAAAATAATCACTTGAAACAATTTCTGCAGTTATAAATCCACTCTGCCCTACAATTCCTATCCCTGGTTTTTTAGTATCCAAATCCCACTTAGAACCACCAGCCCATAGATTAACTTTATCTATGCAGTTTAATAATCCCATACAGTTTGGACCTAATATTTTCATATCATATGTATTAGATATTTCTATAAGTTGATTTTCTAAATCTACTCCATCTTCTGTTCCTTCTTCTGCAAATCCACTCGCATATACCACTGCTGCCCTTGTTCCTAATACTCCAGAATCTTTTAACACAGATGGAACTACATTTCTAGGTGTACATACTACCACACAGTCTACAACTTCTGGAACTTCTTGTATTGTCTTATAGCACTTTCTCCCAAATAATTCTTCTCTTTTGGGATTTACATAATATACTCTGTCTGTATTTTTACTTTTTACTATACTAAGTGCTGCACTTCTACCAAAGCCAAGTTTATCAGTAACTCCTACTATAGCAATACTCTTTGGTCTAATAAGTTTTTCCAAACTCATAAATTCACTCTCCTATATATTTATAGTTGTGATTTTAAGTGAATTCTATCTCAAGATAAAGCTTCTCTTGGCACTTAAGATTTGTTAAATCTTGAGATGAATCACTTAAGATAAGGGTAATTTATTAAATGGCGTTATTATAGCCTTCCATGAATGCTGCTTCATTTTGAACATTAAATTTGCCTTTTCCTTTTTCCTCAAAGAAATCACACATAGTTTTTATGGCTAATTCTTTCTCAAATAATCCTGTTTTTGCAATCAATGCTCCAAGAACTACTACATTTGCAGCTTTTGGATTGTTTGCCTTTTGAGCTAATTCCTGACAATTTATTTTAACTACATTTACATCTTCTCTTAATACTATATTTTCATCTATCGCAGACGTATTAATAACTACTGTTCCTCCTTCTTTTACTAAATTTATATAATCTAAGGATGGCTTATTCATCGCTACTAAAACATCTATTTCTTCCATATCAGGTCCACCTATACTCTCATCAGAAAATTTAACCACACTATATGCTTTTCCACCTCTCATAGTTGGACCATATGCTGGCATCCAAGTAACTTGTTTTCCTAATTCAAGTGCTGATTCAGCTACAATTAAACCTAAAGTTAAGACTCCTTGACCACCAAATCCTGCAAATACTAACTCTTTTTCCATAACTATTCACCATCCCTTTGCTTAAATTCGCCAAGAGTATAATATGGCACTATTTCTTCTTCCATCCACTGGATAGATTTTTCTAATGATACACCCCAGTTAGTTGGGCAAGGTGCTAATATTTCAACCAATGAATATCCCTCTCCATTTAATTGAGCTTCTATAGCATTCTTTATATATTTTTTTAGATTAATTATTTCTTTTGGGCTATGAACTGAACCTCTTGCTACATAGGCTACATCAAAGTAATTTGCCACCATTTCAGGAACTTTTAATGGACTACCAGTAGTTTTTATATCTCTTCCATTTACACTTGTTGTTGTAACTTGACCTGGCATAGTAGTCCATGACATTTGACCACCAGTCATTGCAAAGTTATTGTTATTTATTACAAATACAGTTATATTATGATTTCTATATGCAGTATTTAATGTTTCAGAAAGACCTATAACATATGCATCTCCATCACCTTGATAAGTCATAACTAACATATCTGGTCGTGCTACTTTAACTCCTATGGCTGTAGATGAAGCTCTACCATGTGCAGTTTGCATCTTATCACCATTCCAGCTAAAATTCATATTACAAACACAGCCAACGCCTAAAGTTAATACATGATTTTTTTCATATCCATTTTCTTCTATCACTTCTGCTATTATACGGTTTACTATTCCATGACCACAACCTGGGCAAAATTTGTTTGGTATTGAAACAATGCTAGGTGTTAATCTATCTGTAGCCATATTAGAACACCTCCTTAATTTCGCCAGATTTTATTTTGCTGTAAGTGTCCATTACTTGTAATGTTTTTGGTATATGATTTCCACTAAATAATCCATAAACAGGTACATTTTCTTTGCATATTTTCTTTGAAGCTAATGCAACATCCTCTACTAACTGACCTGTATCAGTTGACTCTACTGAGATAAATCCTTTTACATCTTTATTTACCTTTTCAAATGCTTTATATGGGAAAGGCCACACTGTTATTGGTCTTATTATTCCAACTTTTTCTCCTTGTTCTCTAAGTCTTCTAACAGCATTCATAGTTGTTCTTGATGGTATACCGAACGCTACAAACACATATTCTGCATCTTCAACTTGATAATCTTCCCATTGTTGTTCATTTTCAGTTATTCTCATACGCTTTTCCATACAAAAAGCTGGTTTTTGGTTATCTGGAACTTTTGCATGGTCTCTATTACTACCATCATAAGTCCAACCTAAGTCTTCTTCTCTTTTCTTAAATTCAGGAAACTCTACTGGTTCCATCATTTGACCTAAAGCTGCTTCTGTCAAAATTTCAACAGGAACTCTATATTTCTCCGCTACATCAAATGAGTTATACATTAAATCTACAGTTTCTTGAATACTATTTGGTGCATAAACTATTAAATGATAATCTCCATTTCCTCCCCCTCTAGTGTCTCTTAGGTAGTCTGTTTGTGCTGAATCTAGTGAACCAAGACCAGGTCCCCATCTTTGTACATTTACAATTACACAAGGATAATGGTTTGCACATAAATATGAGATTCCTTCTTGTTTTAAAGATATTCCTGGCCCTGAAGAACTTGTCATAGACCTCATTCCACTTGCATATGCTCCATATACCATATATATAGCAGCCATTTCATTTTCAGATTGTATAAAAGTTCTTCCAAGTTCAGACATTCTATGTGATAAAAATTCCATTACCTCTGTTTGTGGTGTGATTGGATATCCTGCATAAAATTCACAACCACCTCTTAGAGCTGCTTCTGCAATGGCGTGGTTCCCCTTCCACATTTTTTTCATATTCTCCCAACTCCTTTTAAGCCTCTTGACATGCTTCTTCTTTAATTATTTCAAATACATTATCTGGACATACTTGATAACAAATTCCACAAAGTATGCATTTGCTTTCATCAACTTCTACATGAGTATATCCTTCTGTGTTTATATTATCGGATATTTTTAATGCTCCTTTTTTACAAGATATAACGCAGTATTCACAACTTTTACATCTCTCTGCGTTTATTTTTAAACTCATAGTTACACCCCATTTCGTAATATTTCTATCTATTAACTAATACTTGGTTCTTCTTTAAGATTTAATATTTCTTTTAAAACTGCTACAAATTTCTTGTTTTCTTCCATAGTTCCAATACTTACACGCGCATGTGTAGCATTTGGTCTTATTACAAAACCTCTTTGTTTTAAGTCTTCAAATAACTTAGGTATATCTGTTTTCATATCTACATAAATGAAGTTTGATTGTGAATCTACAACATCAAATCCCATTTTTGTGAACTCTTCTTTGAAATAAGCCATTCCAGCTCTATTTAACTCATATGTTTCCTTTATAAATTCATCATCATCAAGTGCGGCTGTTGCTCCACTTATCGCAACACGATTAGCAGAGAAAGGTTCTTTTACTGTAAATAAAGTTCTTATTATCTCATCTTTAGCAATACCATACCCTACTCTAAGTCCTGCAAGACCATATATTTTAGAGAAAGTTCTTGTCACTATAACATTGTAATTTTCTCTTACATATTTAAGACCATCCACATAATTAGGTACTGTTAAAAATTCTATATATGCTTCATCTAATATAGTTATAATATTTTCAGGGACTTTCTTTAAAAATTCTTCCAATTCTTTATCATCTACAATTGTTCCTGTTGGATTATTAGGATTACATATACATATTAATTTTGTTTTATCTGTAATCTTATCTAATATACCTTGTAAATCATACTTATAATCCTCTGTTAAAGGTACTTCTACTGGTATTCCTTCATTTTTAACAGTTGCTGTTCTATAAGATGGGAATGTTGGGTCACAGTATATAACTTCATCTCCTCTATTTATAAATGCTTCACCTATTAGTGTGATAACGTTATCCGCGCCATTAGCAACAATGAAATTTTCTGGTTTTAAATCCAATTTTTCAGCCAATTTTCTTCTAAGTTCATTAGCTTCTGGCTCTGGATAAAGTTGACCTTGTTTTAACATTTCAATCATAGCTTCCATTGCTTTTGGTGATGGTCCTAGAGGATTTTCATTTGAAGCTAGTTTTATTATTTCTTTTACACCATATTTTTCTTTTACTTTTTCTATTGGTTCGCCTGGAACATATTGATGTAATTCTTTTACTGTATTTCTCAATAATTTTTCTATCATTTTTAAAAGTCCCCCCTGTATATGTATTTTCATTTATATAAACGCTATTGCGCCTACTTACTCTAACAACTAAACTAAGTCATTTACTCAAATTTTTTATTAAGCATTTCTTTGATTTAATTCTTCTCTTATTTGATTTAATTTTTTATCACTTACTGGATATAAGATTGCTATAACAATAGCTATTATTAAAGGTATTGCCATAGAGTAAGAAATCATATTTATAAAACCTGTTTTAACTGCTGCTGTAACTACCATATCAGCTTGATATCCCATTGAATTCATTAAAATTGTTCTTATAGTAGTCGCAAGTAGTACACCTACTTGTATTGCAACTGGATATAGTGACATACTTAGACCTGGTAAATCTTTTCCTGATTTCCAATGTCCATAATCACAAGAACCAGCAAAGAAGTTAAGATTTATTATTGATACTACATTTGAGAAACCTCCACCAATTGCCAGTAGCATAGTTACACCTAAAGTTGTTCTCCCCCAAGGAGTCCATGCAACTAACAAGTGACATAATGCACATATAGAGAAAGAAATTATTGAAGCTAATTTTTGTTCTTTACAAATTCTTATAAACACTGGTGCGAAAAACATAAATCCTACACTTACCAAAGGCATTATTGCTAAAAATACTGCCAAACCACGTTCATCTTCTATTACATACTTAAAGTAATAAGGAGCTAAAGGTCCTAGCCCTATAGATCTTATGCATATAAGAAACTCTAAACAGAATGCCATCATAAGTGGTACATTAGTAAATAAAGCTTTTAGCATTTCACTTGCTTTAATTTTTGGTTTTTCTTCTTTTTGAAGTACTTCAGCTTCTGCTCCAGACTTTATTATTTCTGTTGAAGAAAACCAAAATACTAGAAGACACCCTACTGCAAAGAATAGATAAGTACCTAAATAACCCATTCCTTCTCCACCTAGTACATCTGCAAATAAAACTAATAATAACGGATATGAAAAACCTACTAAAAATTTTCCAACTTCTTTGAATATATTTGTAGTAGTTGAACCTATAACTCTGTCTCTAGGTGTTTTAGTAACTACAGGGTAAATAGCATAGATTATAGTGAAAACTACTTGTTGAGCACAAGATGCTATTAACAATAATGCTGTCATTAAAGGTAAAAGTAATGTTGGACTTATTTTCATTAATGGAACTATGAAAAATACTCCATATGTTAGCGCTAATGCTGCAGGTGCATACCTAAGCCAAGGATAATATTTTCCTTTTTTAAATGGTTGCTTGTCAAATATAGTCCCTGTTATCGGAGCCACAGCCATTTTTATGAAAGATTGTATTATTTGCATACCACCTGCCATAATTACCCCAAGCTTTGCTACATCAGTTAAAAATATGTTTGTTACTGTTGATACAAAGTAGCCTATAAAATTATATGCCAAATTTATAGAACCTGAGTAAGTGTATACTGCTCTCTTTTTAGGGTCTCTCATATCATCTCTAAAGTTTGATATAAGATTTCCTTTTGGTTTGCTTTCTTGACTACTCACATCTACCCCTCCTTAACATAATTTATTCTTTATTTTATTTTTATTCACGTATAATAATTTGATTTTCAACCCTACTCCATGCTTTCTATAATTCGAATCAAATTTTTATATGTGTATAATTTTAATTTAATTATATTCTCAAAATTCATAATTGTCAAACACTTTTTGGATTTATTTTTTTGTTACTTAAATGAACTAAAAAGGCATTTATACTTAATTTAAATATATATTTTTATTAATATATGCATCTAAAGTGGCACTAAAACATATATTTCAAATTATTTCATCAAAATTCTAGTTATTTTAAATCATTATAAATTTATTCAAGAATAATTTTTACGCTATATTTATATACTACAAGTAGATATTAAAAATATTTTCCCACCTTTTAAATCCCTTTTATTTTTATACATGTACTATTGATTTTAAAATAAAAGCATGTTACAATTACAAAAAAGAATATACCAAGTAAACGTTTATTATAATCTTTAATTTCAGAATTTTCAATTTTCTTGTTTTATCTAACTTTTACATAACATCATATGTTAAATTATTGTAGCTACACTAATCCAAAGCCAGTTAAAATCAATATTGTCTTACTTTGATATAAAATATATTTAAAATATATTTTATAAATTTTATTTAAAAAATATTATATAAGGAGAAAAAATTATGTTACTTTTAATTGCTACGTGTGCAGTGTACATATGGATTGGTTTTTATTTTTCTAAAAAAGTTAAAACAGCATCCGATTTCCTAATTGCGGGTAGAAATCTTCCTTTACCCATACTTGCCGCAACTATTGCTGCTACATCTTTTGGGGGAGGATGTTTGGTTGGTGGAGTTCAATGGGGAACTGAAAGAGGACTATGGGTTGGTATGTACTCTACTATAGGTGCGGCTTTAGCTTGTTTTGTAAATGCATTTTTTGCAGGAAAATTAAGAAGCTTATCCTGTGATATAACACCTGCTGACTATATTGAAACTAGATATGGTCATAGTATATTCTTAAGAGCTTATCAATGTCTTGTAACACCAATATCAATATTAGCTATTATGGGCAGTCAATTAATATCTTTTGGTTCTGTATCTACTGCATTTGGTATTCCTTATGATATAGCTGTAATTGTAGGAGTCATAGTAATCATTATATATACTTATGCATCAGGAATGTGGGGAGTTGCAGTATCAGCATTTATTCAACTAGCTATTTGTGTAGTATTTTTGCCAATAGTGGCTTATATAAGCTTAAAATTAGTTGGCGACAACCCTTTACTTATGTTACAATCAATGGTAAAAGAACCATTCTTCCCAGGAAATAAGTCGCTTAGTGATTTTATGTATACAGTTTTACCATTGGTTTTAGGCTCAATATTTTCTTATGAAAGTTTTTTGAGATACCAATGTGCTGATAATGCTAAAAATGCAGTTAAAAGCAGTGTTATTGCAGGATTTATACTATTATTTCTTGCTTTCCCTATAGGCATAATTGGAGCTATTGGTGGTAGTTTATTTCCAAACATATCATCTGTTCAGGTTTTACCTCAAATGATATCAACAACTCTACCTCCTTTAATTTCTGTATTATTCTTAGCTGCTATATTAGCTGCCATAATGTCTACGGCTGACTCATTAATGACCTCAATGAGTGCCATAATATCGAGAGATATTTATAATAAATTATTGCATCCTAATATAGAGTTTAATGATTTAAAAAATACTCTTAAATACTCTCAAATTGCCTCAGCTTTAACAGCTATAATAGGAGCAGTTATAGCACTCAAGTTTGATAGTTTATTAGAACTATTGTTTTGGCCAGCACCATTATGTACAGGCGTAATATTTGCACCATTTGTCATTGGTCTTTCCTGGAAAGGTGCTACAAAAAAAGGAGCTATCTGTGCTGTTATAGTAAGTGCAATATTAGCATTTTTAAATATGATTGGCATCCTCACTGTCTTTGACAGAATTCTAGTACCTATAATAGGTGGTTCGGTTACGATACTTATAGTTAGCAAATTTTCAAAAAAAGATTGAAAAGAAAGGTATACACAGTAAATATGTCAAAATCAGAAAAAGGTAAGGAAACAAAAGCTAGTATTATAAGTGCTGCTAGAGAATTATTTTTTGAACAAGGTTATCACAAGACAACAACTAGGCAAATTGCAGAAAGAGCCAATATAAATTTAGGCTTAATAAGTTATTATTTCTCAAGTAAAAGTGAAATCGGAGCTATAATATATGAAGATATAAGGGATGAAATGCAATCTTTAATCTATAATTATCATGAAGAAGGTACAATGATGATGTTCTTTCTTGCTATGAATGCTGACCTTTGTTTTCTTTTAAAAAATGAAGCATATAGAAACTTTTATTTAGATATAGCTTATGAGGAAGCTATTTTAAGCTATCAACGAAGTGTAACTGAAATGGTCATGAAAAGATATGTTAATGAAAAAGAATCTATAGAACATGACGAATTGATACTTTCTTGTATTGGTATACTCGCTATGAAACCAGAGATAATTAGGGTCTATACTTCACATAAATATGATATATCTTCTCAATCTGTAATAAAATATTTTACAAAACAGTTTCTAATTAACCTTGGTCACAGCACTGATTTATGCGAAGATATTTTAGAGGAATTAAGTAAATACTATATAGATATAGTTGATAATTTTACTCCAATAATAACTCGCATAAGAACTTAATAAAATTTTATTGAACTTTTTAGAGACTGAAATTTTGAAATCATAATTGCATTTTAATATTTCAGTCTTTATTACGTTTAAAAATACTTTATAGTGTTTTGCCCTAATGACAATAAAGTATTTATCCAATTACATCTATAAATTTTTTTATCCACAAATCCCATAGACGCCATTCATGACCACCAACACACTCTTCATATACAATATCAACATCTAAAGATTCTGCATATTTTTTAAAGGTTTGGTTATTCTTATATAAAAAATCCCTATCACCACAAAATTGATAAATTTTGGGAATATCTTTATTACTCTCTTTAAGATTCTTAAGTATGTAAAGTAAATCATTCTCACTATTTCTAGCATCTTCTGGTTTTCCAAAGTCATGGAATAGAATATCAGCATTTGTTTCTATTTGCTGATTTTCCAACTCGTGAATCATATCAGGTGAACCAGAAAAACTTGCTACAGCTGAAAATTCATTTGGTTTTGAAAGTGCTAATTTTAAAGCTCCATATCCTCCCATAGACATCCCAGCTACAAAATTATCTTCTCTCTTATCTGATAAAGGAAATATAGCTCTAACAAATCTAGGTAGCTCTTCACTTACAAAGGTGAAATATTTATGTCCATACACCATATCTGTGTAAAAACTAGTTTCTACTCTTGGTATTACTAAAGCTATATTTTTACTTTTGGCATAATGTTCTACATTAGTGTATCTAATCCATGAACTTTGGTCATCTTCCAGCCCATGAAACAAGTACAATGTTTTAAACTTACCTTCAAAATCATATATTTCTTTACCAGTAAAAAGTTCTTTTCCATTTGCTACAGGTAAAACTACGATTATATCAGTTTCTCCTCCTGTATATTTTGATTTAAATTTACATTCTATAAATGCCACAAAAAACACCTCTTCTATAATGAATTTATTATCTAAAAAGCACCAAGATTTTAGCTGTCTCAGTGCTTTAAATATTTTATTAACTTATATATTTTTAACTACATATAATCAGAAGTATCTGTTGGTAATCCCTTTTTATCTAATTTACCCTCAATAACATCTTTAATTATAGAATAAATTACTGCAAATAGAGGGACTCCTATTACCATTCCAACAAAGCCTAATAATTTACCTGCAACCAACAATGAGAATAAAATCCAAAATGCAGATATCCCAATTGAGTCTCCAAGTATTTTAGGTCCTATAATATTTCCATCTATCTGTTGTATTATTAATATAATTAACAATAACCATAGTGCTTGTATTGGAGAAACAAACATTACTATTATTGTAGATGGTATTGCTCCAAATAGTGGTCCAAAGAATGGAATAATATTTGTAATACCAATTATTACTGATATTAATAATGCATATGGCATTTTTACTACTGTAAGTATTACAAATGTCAAAATACCTATAATAAATGAATCTAATATCTTACCACCTAAAAATCTACCAAATGTATAGTTACTTCTGTGAGTTAATTCTAGAATTTTAGCAGCTTGTGTTTCTGTAAAAAGTGCATAAGTTATTTTTTTACTTAATCCATAGAATTTTTCTTTATCAATTAGTAAATATACTGAAACAATCAATCCTAGTACAATATTCCATATGCTAGAAGCTATATTCTTCAACATGTTTCCTAATATTGGTATTAAGTCTGTTACAAATTTTATAATGTATGTGACAAATTCATTCCATTTATCTACTGCTAAATTAAAGTATTGTTCATCAAGATTTAAATCAGTCATTAATTTATCAAGAAGCTTAGTTGCGTTGTTTACATACATAGGTATATCATTTGCTAATCCAACAATACTCTCAATTACTTGAGGTAATACGAATTGCATAAATAAGTAAAGTATCAATGCAGCTGTTGCATATGTTAATAAAAGGCCTAATCCTCTTTTTGATTTTTGTTTTAGTTTTTTTAATTTTTCACTTTTGATAAAAAGCCTTTCTTCATAAAATTTCAGAATAAAATTCAGAAGATATGCAATAGCAAACCCTATTATAAATGGCTGCAATGTTGTAAACATAATATCTAAATTGTTAGAGAATACATCAATTTGTGATGATACAAGATAGAATATAATACTACAAGCAGCTATTATAAACGTATAAATTGCTATTGTCGTGTACTTTGTATTCCAATTAATTTTCATTTGTTCCTCCTTATTTCTATATAATTAAATTTTATCACAAAATTACTACTTTTATAACAAATATGCCAAATTAAAATTTTTAATTTGATAAAATATAATCAAAATATATATTTTTAATTTGATTTGTATTTTTTCTACAATATAGTTTACATCATTTTTTTAAGAATTTTAATTAATTTATCATTATATGGTGCATATCTAATAGGAATATCTAAATTTAATTTTTTTAATACACTTTTATAATGAGTAAATGTATCAAATCCTGCTTTACCATGATATGAGCCCATACCACTTTCACCAACACCCCCAAATGGTAAGTAATTAGTAGCTATATGGATAATTGTATCATTTACACAACATCCTCCTGCTGGAATCATTTCTAAAACTTTATTTTCCAGATACTTATTTTTTGTAAATATATAAAGAGCTAGTGGATTTGGTCTTTGTATAACTTCTTGTATAGCTTCTTCTAAACTTTTATATGTCAAAACAGGAAATACTGGTCCAAATATTTCCTCCTTCATTATATCATCATCCCAACTAACATCATCTATTATAGTTGGGTCTATTTTTAATGTATGGTTATTATAGTTACCACCATATACTACCTTTTCCATATCAATAAGGGATATTATACGTTTAAAATGTTTTTCATTTATGATTTTAGGAAATTGTTCATTATCACATGGATTCTCTCCAAAATACTGTTCAATATAATATTTTATTTTCTCTATTAATTCATCTTTTTTATTCTCATGTACTAAAATATAATCTGGAGCTACACAAGTTTGTCCTGCATTTATTAGTTTTCCCCATGTCAATCTTTTTGCAGTAAGATTTATATCTGCATCCTCTAATATAATACAAGGGCTTTTTCCTCCTAGCTCTAAAGTTATAGGAGTTAAATGCTTTGATGCTGCTTTCATAACTACTTTACCTACAGCAGTACTTCCTGTAAAAAATATATAATCGAATTTTTCTAAAAGTACTTTTTCGCTTTCTTCTTGGTCACCTTGAACTACTGCAATATATTCTTTTGAAAATATACTTTCAAGTATATCTTTAATTATATGTGAAGTTAATACAGAGTACTCAGAAAGTTTTATTATTGCACAATTTCCTGCTGCTAATGACCAAACTAATGGTATAAGAGCTAATTGAAATGGATAATTCCAAGGTGACATTATAAGTGTGACACCATAAGGTTGAGGAATAATCTTAGATATAGATGGAAAATTGACCATACTTGAACGAACTCTTTTCGTTTTGCTCCATTTTTTTATATTTTTTATAGCAAAATTCAACTCACTATATAAAATACCTACTTCTGTCATAAATCCTTCAAAATTTGATTTATTTAAATCCTGTTTTAATGCCACAAGTATTTTATCTTCATTTTGTAATATAGCTGACTTTAGCCTTTTTAACTGTCCTAAACGAAATGATACATCTCTTGTTTTACCTGTATTATAGTATTCCCTTTGCATCATTACTAGCTTATTTATATCCACTATTTAAAACCCCCTCTTTAAGAATTTAGACTACTCTATTTTTAAAACAAATTGTTTAAATTTCTATTAATATCATTTTTATACAATAATAAATTCTTATCAATATAACATAAATTTACAAATAAAAAAAGCCCCCCTTTTAGATGCAGGAGAACTGATAAAGAAATTGTATTTTTAAGAATTAATTACTCTATAAACTACAATATAGTTATAAGTTTGTGTTTTGAAGTTTATCCACATAATCAAGTATTGGATTTAGATACTTTTTATCACACCAATCAAAATCTTCTCCTAATAATAAAGGCGCTTCTATTGGATTAAAACCTTGACGTTGTTTTTTAGCTATTGACTTTTTAAGAAAACTACAAAGAGTAATATCAAGCCATGACATTTTTGTTTCATCCCATTCACCACGACAATAAAAGCAAGGAATATTATTCAACTTATCTTTAAAATTAACTTCTCTCAATTTTCTTATTACTGAATCATCATATGGAGATGCTCCTACACCAAAAACAATTAGATTTTTACCTGCTAATTTCTCATAATGCTTTTTAAAAAAAGAAATTCCTGCTATATTGCAAGCATAAAGACCTCCTCCTAAAATAATTGTATTGTAATCTCTAATCTTTTCTAGATTAATATCCTTAATTTCAAAAATATCACAATCTAATGATTCTGAAAGCCATTTAGCATATTTTTTTGTTGAACCATACTTACTTTTATAAATTATCACTGTATTTTTCATGTCAATTATCTCCTTAATATTGATAGTAGCTATAATTAGTAACTAGTTACCTTATATTATATTAATTAATTACTTTTATGTCAATAATCTTATTTTTTATTATATATAATAAAGCGGTATAGCTTAGATAGCTATACCGCTTTATACAAATTATAATTTATAATAATTTTACAACTTAACTCTAAATTAACTGCTTTAAGTAAATTCTAGATTACAATACCTTTTACAAAGTTTATTCTAAAACATACTTTTTATACTTGTTATATTCTATATTACTACATTCTACATCTAAAAGAGTTCCCTCTTCCATATATTCTGTATTTATGACACTTGTATTATTATTAAAATAAGAAGCTACATGCCCTTCACTGTACGGAATCAAAAGCTTACATCTTACATAATCTTTAAATATACTATCACAAATACATTTTATCATTTTGTCTATATTTATATTTTTTTTGGCTGAAACAAATATCCCTTCCTTGCCTATATCATCTACAATATCATTTAATAATTCTTCCTGAACTAAATCAATTTTATTGTAAACATTTATTATAGGGATATCATTTGCACCAATTTGCTTTAAAGTATCTTCTGTTACTTTAATATGATTTTTATAGCTTGGATTTGAAACATCAATAACATGTAATAACACATCTGCTTCGCATGCTTCTTCTAATGTTGACCTAAATGCTTTTACTAAATCATGTGGTAGATTACTTACAAATCCAACTGTATCAGACAATAAAAATTCTTTATTATCTGGAAGAACTATGTTTCTAATAGAAGTTTCTAATGTCGCAAATAGCATGTTTTTTTCAAATACTTTCTTTTCTTCAGAGTTTTTAAATATATCAACTAATTCATTCATTATTGAAGATTTTCCAGCATTTGTATATCCAACTAAAGCTACATTTGGAAGATTCGATTTTTTTCTCATATTTCTTTGAGTTTCTCGTTGGAATTTTAAATCATCTAATTCCCTGTTTAGAGAAGTTATCTTTTCTTCTATTCTTCTACGATCAAGCTCTAATTTCTTTTCACCAGAACCTCTATTTTTAGTACCTACTCCACCACTTTGACGCCCTAAATTTTCATTTGAGCCTATAAGTCTTGGTAACATATATCTTAAGCTTGCTACTTCCACTTGAAGCTTGGCTTCTCTAGTTTTTGCCCTTTGTGCAAATATATCAAGTATTAATGCTGTTCTATCTATAATTTCACAGTTAAATTTTTCTTCAAGGTTTTTAAGCTGTGATGTAGAAAGCTCATTATAAAATACAACTATATCCGCTTTTTCTTGCTCTATTAAATTTAATAATTCTTCAACTTTACCTGTACCAATATAATATGCTCTATTAACCTGCTTTGCATTTTGAGTTATACTTCCTACAACATCAATATTACATGCTAAACATAAGTTTTCAAGCTCAATCACTAGTTCATTAAAATCCTCAGATTTATTATTTATATTTAGTCCTACTATTATTCCTTTTTTTGCCATATCCATATTCTCCTTATATACTATTTTTTATTTAATATATAGCACGAGATTATGGCTCTATAATTAAATTCGTTAAGAATTTGCTTGTTTAATTTTATCCTTAAATTATACTTCTAATTTAATATTATAATAACCATAATCGTGCGTTATTTTCTTAATCTTATATAAAAAATCACTTTAAAACACCTCTCCTCAATTATATTATGTAGTTTTTTCAATAAAAAAACTCCTTATAAATCTAAGTAATACAAAACAAGCTACTTACATTATAAGAAGGATTAAAATTCTAAATATATATTAAAAATATGCCAATCTAGTTGACTAATATGTGATTATTATATTATATTTAACCCAATTCTTAAATTTAAGTAGTTTTTTACACAACTAATAAAAGTAACTAAAATACACAACTTTACATAATTGTTAACTATTAAAATTAAATTTTATTATTAATAAAATTTAAAGAATACGATTAAATATACATTTTGATAATCACCTCCAACATTTTCCTTACTATATATTATAACAAAATACATACTTTGTAAATACATAAAAAATAGATAAGATTATATCTTACAAAATATAATCTTATCTACCTAGTTTATTCTATATTTATCTCATAACGATACTAATATTTTAAAGTAAATTCTTACTACATTGCTTCGTCTTCTTCAAATTGAGAATTGTAAAGATTAGCATAGAATCCACCTTTCTTTAGAAGTTCCTCATGGTTTCCTTGTTCAACTATATCTCCTTCATTCATAACAAGAATCATATCAGCATCACGTATAGTTGATAATCTATGTGCTATAACAAAGCTTGTTCTACCTTCCATAAGATTATCCATAGCTTTTTGAATTAATACTTCTGTTCTAGTATCAACAGAACTTGTAGCTTCAT
Organism: Clostridioides sp. ZZV15-6388; assembly: GCF_020657755.1. NCBI lineage: Bacteria > Bacillati > Bacillota > Clostridia > Peptostreptococcales > Peptostreptococcaceae > Clostridioides > Clostridioides sp. ZZV15-6388. The sequence continues at coordinate 25,364 of NZ_JAGWCU010000031.1, forward strand.
CCAATATTAAGATTTTAGGGTCTGCTAAAATGGCACGAGCTATAGTCAATAATTGTTTTTGACCTTGAGAAACATTACTTGCTTCTTCATTTAATTTCATGTTATATCCATCTGGCAATGTTTTGATAAATCTATGAACATGTGCAGATTTAGCTGCTTCTATAACTTCTTCATCTGTAGCATTTAGTTTACCATATCTTATGTTTTCCATAATCGAGCCACTAAATAACCATGTATCTTGAAGAACCATACCAAACATTTCTCTAAGCTCACTACGATTGAAATCTTTAATATTATGACCATCAATTAGTATTGAACCACTATTAACATCATAAAATCTCATTAAAAGCTTAACTATAGTAGTTTTACCTGCTCCTGTAGGTCCAACAATAGCAACTTTTTGACCAGGTTTAACATTTACTGAGAAATCATTTATTATAGTCTTATTTGAATTATATCCAAAATTGACATTTTCAAAATCAATCTTACCTTCTAAACCATCTATTGAAACTGCATTTTCAACAACTTGGTCTTCTTCTTCCTCTTCTAAAAACTCAAATACTCTTTCAGAAGCTGCTGCTGTTGACTGTAGTAAGTTAGCAACCTGTGCAATCTGAGTCATTGGTTGTGTAAAGTTTCTTACATATTGTATAAATGACTGTATATCTCCAACCTCAATTGTCTTCTTGATTGCAAGCCAACCTCCTAAGATTGATACCATTACATACCCTAAGTTTCCAATAAACATCATAAGTGGTTGCATTATCCCTGACAAAAATTGAGATTTCCATGCTGAATTATACAAACTATCATTTAATTTATCAAATTCATTAATTGCTTCTTCTTCACGATTAAATGCTTTTACTATTGTTTGACCACTATAAGTTTCCTCAACTTGCCCATTTACATTCCCTAAATATTCTTGTTGAGATCTAAAGTATTTTTGTGATTTCTTTACTATTCTTGAAATTACAAACATTGATATTGGTAATATTAAAATTGCCACTAATGTCATAATACCACTTATAGATAGCATCATTATCAAAACACCTATCATAGTTGTTACTGATGTTATAAGTTGTGTCATACTTTGATTTAAACTTTGATTTAGAGTATCTATATCATTTGTAATTCTTGATAGTATTTCACCATGTGTTTTAGTGTCAAAATACTTCATTGGCAATCTATCTAGTTTTACTGAAATCTCTTGTCTTAAATTATAGGATACTTTTTGAGAAATTCCACTCATTATGAATCCTTGTATAAAAGAGAATAGTGCACTTACCAAGTAAAGGCAAAGTAATAATGCTAAAATTTTTCCAATTGCATCAAAATCTATACCTACATTGCCTCCAGAAACTTTGCTCACTAATCCTTCAAATATCTTTGTAGTTGCCTTACCTAAAATTTTTGGACCTACTATAGAAAACGATGCACTACCAATAGCAAATACAATTACCAAAATTATTGATATTTTAAATTTAGATAAGTATGCAATTAGTTTTCGCATGGTCCCTTTAAAGTCATTTGCTTTTTGTCCTGCTCCTATAGATTTTCCCATAGGACCTTTTCCCATTCTACTCATTAGCTAGCTCCTCCTTTGAAAGTTGTGATAAAGCTATTTGTTCATAAACTTCGCAATTTTTTAGAAGCTCTTTATGTGTTCCTATTCCAACTATTTTTCCTTCATTTAAAACAACTATTTGTTCTGCATGCAAGATGGTACTAATTCTTTGTGCAACTATTAATACTGTACTCTCAGCAGTTTGTGATTTTAAAGCTTTACGAAGAGCTGCATCAGTTTTTAAGTCAAGAGCCGAAAAACTATCATCAAATATATAAACTTCTGGATTTTTTGCTATTGCTCTTGCAATAGAAAGTCTTTGTTTTTGACCTCCAGAGACATTTGTTCCACCTTGAGAAATTTCAGTTTTAAAAGCTTCTGGTTTAGAATCAATGAATTCTGTAGCTTGAGCTATTTCAGCTGCAGCTCTCATTTCTTCATCTGTTGCGTCTTTTCTACCATATTTCAAGTTGGATTCTATAGTACCAGAGAACAATACTCCTTTTTGAGGTACATATCCAATTTTTTCTCTTAAATCATGTTGAGAAACATTTTTTATATTAACTCCACCAAATAATATTTCCCCCTCAGTAACATCAAAGAAACGAGGAATTAAATTTATAAGAGTAGACTTCCCACTACCAGTGCTTCCTATAAATGCAGTTGTTTCTCCTGGTTTTGCTGTAAAGGATATATCTGTCAATATAGCTTCTTCTGCATCTGGATACATGAATGAAACATTTTTGAATTCAACAAGACCTTTTTTATCTTCTTTAAATTCTTGTACTTTTGATTTTTCTGGGTCTTTGATACTTATATCTGATACCAATACTTCATCTATACGTGTAGCTGAAACAGACGCTCTTGGAAGCATAATAGATATCATTGATATCATCAAGAATGACATTATTATCTGCATTGTGTATTGTATAAATGCCATCATATCTCCAACTTGCATTGCTCCAGAATCAACACTATATGCACCTCTCCAAACTATAAGAACTGTAATAAGGTTCATTATAAGCATCATAGCAGGCATCATACATGTCATAACTCTATTTACAAAAAGATTTGTTTTAGTTAAATTTTTATTTGCTTCATCAAATCTTTTTTCTTCATGTTTTTCAGTACTAAAAGCTCTGATAACTGGAATACCTGTAATTATCTCACGACTTACTAAGTTTAACTTATCAACAAGCTTTTGAACCAATTTAAACTTAGGCATAACAACTGAGAATAATACAATTATTAAAGATAAAATAGCTACTACTGCAACTGCTATAATCCAAGCCATTGCAGTATTAGTATTTAAAACTTTTATTATTCCTCCTATAGCCATTATTGGAGCATAAAAAACTATTCTAAGTAGCATAACCATCAACATTTGTATCTGTTGAATATCATTTGTACTACGAGTGATTAGTGATGCTGTAGAAAACTCATTCATTTCACTATTTGAAAATGACATAACTTTTCTAAAAACTCCACTTCTTAAATTTCTTCCTACACTTGCTGCTACTCTTGCTGCTAAAAATCCAACTGTAATTGTAGCTACCATACTAATCATAGCTATACCAAGCATTTTTGCACCAGTAAGTAAGATATAATTATTTTGCATATTTTCTGTATCAATACCTATTTTTTCATATTCTGCTTTTACATATGATACTGAACTTTGTGTTATCATACTTTCTGGCATACTTTCAAAGCTTTTGCTCATCTCTTTAGTTAATTTGTCTAGTTGTTCTATTGGCATCATTGATAACACTTTAAATATATCAACTTCTCCACCTTGAGTCCCTTGTGTAGGAAGTTGACTCATTATCTGAGATTTCATTGCTTTTACTTCTTTACTATCTCCTTCAAGACCTGATACAATTAAAATAGATTTACCAAAAATACTATTTAACTCATCTATAGTATCTTTGTCTTTAGTATTTAACTCATAAAGAGATTCGTCTTTTAAATTTGGATACTTATCTTTATACTTGCTGTAATCTTCCTTATTCAGTAAAGTGTAATTATCTAATACTTTATCCTTATTATCTTTATCCATAAATAAAGTAATCTTATCTAGTTCACTTTTTCTAATTATAGATGGAACAGAGTTTTCTACTCCACCTTGCTGTATACCTATATTTACTATATTAGATGTATATTTTGGTAAAGAAAGGTCACATACTGCTTGAACTACCAATAAGCATACTATTACTACTATTGATAAGGCTGACTTCTTTAAATATTTAATTAATTTAAACATACACTTCTTCCCCTCTGTAATATTAATTAGTCTAATAGCATTAAATTGAAAAACATTGTTTTAAACCTTAAAAATATTTTTCATGCTCATGCTTATGACATCCTGCTTTCAAATTGTCTCTAACTTGCATTAGGAGTCTTCTAAGTACTATCTTTTCTTCTTCACTAAACCCTAAGAAGAATTCTCTTTCTAATTCTTTGTTAAATTCCTCTACTTTGTTACATACTTCTAGACCTTTATCTGTTAAAAAAATCCTAGAAATTCTTTGGTCCTTTTCATCTTGTTTTCTTTCTACAAGCCCAGCTTTTTCCATTCTCTTTACCATAACTGTAGTTGTAGATGCTTTTACTTTTCTTTTATCTGCTAATTCTTTTTGACTTTGGCCATTTTTCATCTTAAGAGAAAATAGTATTTGTGGCTGACCATGGTACAAACCTAATTTATCAAAATAAAAATGAGTTCTTATAAAATATATTCGCATCAATTGCAAAAAAACATCATTTAATTTTTCTTCAGAATTACTATTCATACTTACCCTCCTTATTTTTATATTACTTAGTCGGCTAATGATTATTTTACTATAACATATGCATTTTTTCAATATATTTATAAAAAATTCATATAAATTTCATTTATTAAATATTTTTTTATTAATTGATTATGATTTTAATAAATAATAGTAAGTTTTTTAATTAGCTAACTACTTATATTTTTCATTAAAAACCTTAAGATAAACCTTTTCATAAATTTATCAATAAAAAAAGTTGTCTCAAAATAAAATAAATTTTGAAACAACTTCTTATTTAATAATATATTACTTATATATTATAACAGTATATTATTTATCCTCATATCCATTTACAACAACATCTATTTTTCCAGTTTCTGGTGATATAATCAAACCATGCACAATAATTCCTTCTGGAATTAAAGGATGATTTTTTATTAAATTAATACTATCTTTTACAGAATCTTCTGCTGAATCAAATCCATGTAACCATTGTTTTGTATCAATTCCGGCACTACGAAGTGTAAGTATTACGTCATTTGATATTCCTCTATCTAAGATTTTATTTAGTAATTTATCTGTATCCACATTGCACATACCACATCCATGGTGTCCTACAACCATAACTTCATCCACATCAAATTCATAAATTGCAACTAAAATACTTCTCATAATACTTCCAAATGGATGCATTATAGTAGCACCTGCATTTTTTATCAGTTTAACATCTCCATTTTTAAGATTCATAGCTTTAGGTAAAAGTTCAGTTAATCTTGTATCCATACAAGATAAGACTACTATTTTTTTATTTGGATGTTTTGATGTTGCATACTGTTCATATTCTTTATTTTCCACAAATGATTTATTATACTCTAATATCTCTTCAAGTTTTCGCATATGTAATCTCACTCTCTATAAAAATTTTTTATATTATTATATCACTATTGGACTACAATATATACATAATATACATATATAATTTAATTTATATTTATCAATTATTTTTATAAAATTATTACTTTTCCATAATTTCACATATTAGTTATATTAATAATATTACCTACTAAATCTACAAAATCATATTTTATAGTACATCATCAACCTTCATCATATATAATCAATACTTTTAAATTAATTAATACTTTTATGTAATATGTGTAGTATTGAATTTAGTTCTTCAACTGATATTTGACCTGGTGCAGAAACCTTTTTAGCTGCTCCAAAAGTCAATGAAGAGCCAAATATTTCTCCACACAAACGACTTATAACTCCCATTCCTGCCATAGACATAGTTATTATTGGTCTATCTGCATAAACTTGAACCATTTCATTTGTAGCTGTAAGCAACACTAGAACATCTCTTTCATTTTGTGGCATAACAGCTATTTTAGGTAAGTCTGCTCCTAGTTTTTGCATTTTGCATAAACGACATATAATTTCTTCTTTTTTGGGAGTTTTATTAAAATCATGATTTGACATGACTACTTTTACTTCTTTTTTATGAGCAAACTCGACTATTTCATTTACAATTTCATCTCCCATAAATAGCTCTACATCTATTAAGTCTATTAATCCTGTATTAGAAATTTCCTTATTTAAAATAGTATAATAATCTTTTGATATTAATTTTTTTCCACCTTCTTTTATACTTCTAAATGTAAATAATAGAGGTATATCTGGTATATATTTTCTTAATTCGTTAAGGACCTCTTTAACTTGTTGAATATTTTCTACACTCTTAAAGAAATCAACACGCCATTCTACAACATCCAAACGAATTCCCTTTAAGTCATTAACTTCTTCAATAATTTCTTCTTTAGTTTTTCCAACTATTGGTACACAGATTTTAGGTATACCTTCTCCTATTCTAATATTTTTTACTTGTACTATATTTTTCATATTTCTCCTCCACAAATATAGAAGTTTTATCAGATTTTATATTCATTTTACTTCACAATATTATTATATCCTGAAACTCCTACGCCTAAAGGCGTGGGGTTCTTAGGTATTACATGAATTTCTACAATACTCTCAGTTATAATGAATCATAACCTACAACATATTATCACTAATCATATTCCCTAAGACTTTTATTAACAAAGTATCTGTCGACACCATTAACATTAGTGTTTTTAATTTAATATAGTGATTACTAAATATCCACTTATCTCTATTTCCTTGTTTTATAGTACCATTATCATTGAATTTATTAGGATTGGTTGCACGTTTACTTCTATCCATTTTTCGTTGAATTAATTTTAATTGCCTATATATATTATTAACATTAGGAGCTAACTCCAATAACTTAACATCACATTTACTAGATATAGCTATAGTTTGAGTTCCAATATCTATACCTACATTACCTAAACCAATTTGTCCTTTTATTTCTCCTTGATTAGTTGTTTTTTTAGGTTGACTTCCTTCTAAGACTAATTGTACATACCATTTAGTCTTACCTTTAATTTCTTTTTTAAGTATTCTACAATATTTTATTTTATCTTGAATTGCCCTTTGAGCATAGTTGTCATTGTTCTTTATTATTACTGGAATAGTCATTTTATTAAATTTAATAATACCATCTTTGTAACTAATACCAGTTGAATTTTGTTTCCCTTCTATTGATGTTAATTCATTATATCTAATATAATTAACCTGTTTAGCTTGATGATATATGTATTTACTAAAAGCATTAAAACATCTTGTGGCTATCTTCTGAGATATGGCAGAATGTAGTTTATAATATTTACAAATAGGTTTAACAAAATTATGAAGTGAATACTCTGTTAAATTATATTTTTTATTAATATCACTAAATATTCTATTTCTATGTTTGCCCTTATATTTACAATTTGCTTGATACTCCTTAGATTCTATCATATGATTATATCTTTTAAATAGCTCTGATAAACATGAATTATATACTTTTCTATACTTATCAAAAATATTACATATAATATCTTCTTGAAACTTTTCTGTTTTTAATTGCAATGTTAATATATAATTTGACATAGTGTTCACCTCACTTTCTAATATCTTGTTTTCTGATTTTCTACATATTTTTTAATAGTTTCACTACATACATTTTCTTCTGTAGATACAAAATAGCTTCTAGTCCATAAACTAGGCATTTTTGATAATTCAATAAATTCTTCTCTTAATATTTTACTTGTATAACCTTTTATATTTTGCATTATATCAGAAGGACTTAAAGTTGGAAGGCTATTTAAAAACATATGTGTATGGTCTTTATCACATTCGATTGCAATAATTTCAATATCCATCTCTTTACACTTATTTTTAACCAATGTTTTAAACCTATCTTCTAAGCCTTCTATATTAAATATTTTTCTTCTATATCTAGGGCAGAATACAAAATAATAATTAATTAAACTAACAGTTGTTTGAGTTCTTCTATATTTATTCTCCATATACTTATATTAACATTTTATGTGTATGTGTCAATACTTTTTATACACTATTTATGCTATCCATCCCACACCTAAAGGAGTGGGCTTTCCGCACTATTCTGTAATTTCAAATCCATTAATATATTTAAATTTTTAAGTGTTTAAAAAATTCAATACTATATATTTTTTTATAATCTATATAACCTTAAAGGTTAAATATACTTACATTTAATTTTTTTACACTCTTTCTTCTAATTTCATTATATTATTTAAGTATTATTAATATAATGCATATTATTCTTAATATTAATAGAATTAATCTATGAATTATGGTATAATTATGTAGAAATAACTCGAATTTCATTACTTATGAAGGGATTGAATATCAATGAACCTAAATCATTTGCATTACTTTAGAGTTTTAGCCAAAGTTGAACACTATACAAAAGCAGCTACACAATTGTCTATAACTCAACCAAGCTTAAGTCATGCTATATCTGCTCTTGAAAAAGAGCTGGGAACCTTTTTATTTGAAAAACAAGGAAGAAATGTTCGTTTGACTAAATATGGTAAGTTTTTTTTAACTTATGTTGATAAAGCATTGGGTGAATTAGAAAGAGGAGAAAAAAAGCTTAGAGAATATACCAGTATATCAAAAGGTGTTATAGACTTAGGATTTATTTATACATTGGGAGCTTACTTCATTCCAGATATACTTGGTAAGTTTTTAGAAAAAGAGTTAAATAAAAATATTTCATTTTCATTTGGCCAAGGTACCACTAAAAAGATTATCCAGGGTTTAAAAGATGAAAAGTTTGATTTAGCATTTTGCTCTTTTGTTCCAAATGAACCCAACATAGATTTTACAGCTATACTTCAGGAGGAATTGGTTGTAATAGTACCATATAGCCATCCTCTGGCCTCAAATGATAGTGTAGACTTAAAAGATACAAAGGATTACCCTTTTATATTCTTTAGTGAAGATAGTGGAGTTAGACCAATTATTGATAATCTCTTTGAAAAAGTTGATGTAAAGCCACAAATTATATGTGAAACAGAAGAAGATACAGCTGTTGCAGGTTTAGTTTCTATTAACTACGGTATAGCAGTCGTTCCCAATATTTTTGCTCTTAAATATTTTAATGTAAAGGTTTTATCAATAACAAATCCTATACATGAAAGATACATATATTTAGCTACAATGAAAAATAAATATTTAACTCCTGCTGTTAATAGTTTTAAAAACTTTATTATTAATTATAGTAAAAACAATAATCTAATTGATAAAATGGAATAAAAATACGTTAAAAAGGGATTGTTTCAAAGTAAATACTCTGTACAATCCCAGATATATTTTTAAATTTATTAAAGTTTATTAGAAATAATCTGAGAAATATGGATTTTCACGTTCAATAAGATTTTCTAATAAATCTGCTACTTCTTTATCACAAATAATTCTTTTTATTCTATGAAGATAAGTTGGTCTTTTGTAACTAATTAACATAGTTGTAAGTGTTTGTATGTCAAGTTTCAAGTCATACTTATCACCACCAGCAATTAACATACCTTTACCCTCTTTAGAAACATTTAGTGTAAACACTCCTGTATTCCAATCTAATAAAGGGTCTTCTAATTGAAAGACTAACTTTACTTCATTTTCCTGTTCTTTAAATGGATACTGGTTTATAAATTGTTCTATATCAACAATTCTACCCATAAAGTATGGTTTTATATTTTCTTCTATATCTCCATCTTCAAGTAAAAATGCCAATGGTTCATCTGTATATGTATTCCCAACCACTTTATTTATCATTGAAAAGTGAGCACTTATAAAATTCCATAATCCTGTACGTGCCTCTTCTTCTACAAATACCATTTCTTTAATATAGAATATTTCATCAGAAATCCAATATAACACATAACCTTGTGCTTCATGGTTTTTATCATAATAAATTGCACATGTTAAGTCATCTAAATCCCAACGCCAGTATTCTTCCCATGCTAACTCACTTCTAATCATAGACGCATGGCTCTTTTTAGAAAAGCGTTCATAAACATTTCTGACATCTTCGTGTTCTATACTTACACGCTCAACTTCTCCTGATACCACTTTAGGTTTTGGTAACTGAGTATCTTTAATTTCAAAAGATATCTTATCTGATATTATTTCCCATCCCTTACGACGATAATATGGAATTGAGTATGGAAATAAATAAGATATAGATTGTTTTCTTTCTCTCATATCTGTTAATGCTTGTCGCATCAATTTATCCATAAGACCTAAATTAGAATATTCTGGATATGTTCCAACACCAGTAAGACCACCCATATCGTATTCTTGACCAAATATATTGATTTTAAATGGATAAACAGCTATTTGAGATACTAATTTATCCTCATCAAACCAACCAAATACATCTGCTTGTCTTAATACAGGTAGTTTAGCAAGGGTTATTTCTCTTTCCTCCCAACCTACTTGTTGTAAATCATGGTTTGTCACTTGAAATACATAACGTAACAATTGATTGAATTGTTGTAAATGCTTAGTTTCTACTTTCTTCATTTCGAGTCTCTCTAGTCGACTCATAATAAAACCTCCTAAAAATAAATACATATAAATACTATCTATTTATATAATATAGATAATAAATTTACATAAATACTATATAAATATTTATATAAGCATAATTCTATCATACCCAATATATTCTAGTCAAATCACTATTGAAAATTAAAGTTTAATTCAATAATAACGTTATTTAACCTAATAAAAAATACTTTCTATTTAGTATATCTTAAATACTTGTAATTTTTTATCACTTTGATATAATCAAATAAATAGACAATTATCATAAAATACGACTTAGTTAAAAATATTTTATTGAAAATAAAATAATAAACTATAAATAAGTAATATGTAAGGAGTGATTCTATGAAGAGATGTATTGTAATAATGGGATAGTCAGGAAAATAACATAATATAAAGGAGAGATTTAAACATGACTATTCCAAATTCAGATAAAATATATCCAAGAAGTAATGATTGTCAAACTGTATATCTTAAAAATGTGATTACAAGAGACAATATAAAAGTTGGAGATTATACAATATATAACGACTTTTATAATGACCCAAGAGATTTTGAAAAAAATAATGTACTATATCAGTATCCTATAAACAATGACAAATTAATAATCGGAAAATTTTGTTCAATTGCATGTAAAGCAAAGTTTCTAATGACTAGTGGAAACCACACAATGAAATCACTCTCTACTTATACATTTCCAATCTTTTATGAAGACTGGGGTTTAGACATAAATCATATAACAGATGCTTGGGACAATAAGGGTGATATTGTAATTGGAAATGATGTATGGATAGGCTATGATGCTGTAATTATGTCAGGTGTAAAAATTGGTGATGGTGCAATTATTGGAACAAGAGCTGTAGTTACTAATGATGTCCCTCCATATTCTATTGTTGGAGGAATACCTGCAAAAATTATAAAGAAAAGATTTAACGATGATATAATTTCAAAATTATTAAAAATTAAGTGGTGGGATTGGTCATATGAAAAAATCCAATCAAATATTCAACATATTCAATCAGGAGCTATTGATAAATTAGTTTAATATTTTATGACTAATTTATCTTAAAACGAGATTTAAGGGAAATCTTTTTAGGAATTCCCTTAAATCTACTATATTACCAATAGTACTCTTTGATATAGTTAAAATTAAAAATAGTACTAAAGTTATAAAACAAAGATGAATTAACTTTTCTAAGATTACTTTATTTTTATTATTTATTCTCTACAAAAGATTTGACTTTTCTAAAATTGTCTTTTTTATCTATTATCATAGAAGATTTAACTTTTCTAAAGTTGTTATTATATTTCTTCCTTCTCTAACTCCATCTATTATTCTTCTAGCTATTTTACTATCTCCTATATTTATAACTTCCACATTTTTAGATTCAAAATGTTTCTTTAAATCATTCAAAATTGGATTATTAGATTTCATTCCTAAACATATAAATCCATAATCAAAATCTAGCAATAACTCTTCTTTATCCTTCTTAACTTTAAAATTATCATCCTCAACTTCCAATAATGCTGTATTTGTATAAACATCAACATTATAATCTTTTAACATCTTCATCATTGTAACCTTTGTTATAGGGTCTAAATCTTTTCCTACCACTGGTAACATCTCAACTATAGAAGTTCTAGCCTTATTTTCCGAGAAAAATTCTACAACATCTAATCCAACAGCTCCACCACCCACAACTACTACTTTCTTATTTTCTAAGTCTTTTGTTTGAAAATCTTCTATATCATTAAATAGCCTAAATATTGAACTCACCTTTCCATTTTCTTGGTCTATCCTATCCAACAAACCAGTTATTGGTGGAAGTAATGGTTTTGAACCTGTAGCATTTATAATTATATCGGGTTTTAAATTTTCTATAAATTTAATATCAGCTTTTGTATTTTTAAAAACAATTAAATTTTTTAATTTTTTAACTCTCTGTTTTAAATACTTTGGAAAATCATTTATTCTACTTTTATCTGGAAAAGTTGATATTGTCTCAGCAAGCCCTCCTATATCTGCTTTTTCTTCTAATAAAAATACATTACATCCCACCTCTGCTGCTGTGGCTGCTGCTTCAAGACCAGCCGTTCCTCCACCTACAACAACTACATTTGTTGTCTTATTTACTTTTCTCTGTTTATATTCTTCTCCATTTATTAAGTCTGGATTTACTGTACATCTTATAGGTCTATTTGCTCCAATTCTATTACCTGCACATCCTATATTGCATGAAATACACTTTCTTATTGAATCTTCTTTTCCATTTTGCACTTTTTCAACCCAATTAGGGTCAGCTATAAGCCCTCTTCCCATACCTATAAAATCCGCTTCATTATTTTTAAGTATTTTTGATGCTATTTCTGGGTTTCTTATATTTCCAGTTATTATTGTTGCTTTTCCAAATCTTTTTTTAACTGCTTTAGACATATATGAACGCCACCCATCTTCTAATGTCATTGTATCGATTTGAAATTGTATAGAATCATTTAATGCTGCTGATACATTATATATATCTACTTCTTCATTTAAATATTCAAGAAGCTTTAAGGTATCATCTAAAGTATTTCCTCCTTCTATAAATTCATCAGCACTTACCCTTAAAGATATAGGAAATAATGCTCCCACTTCGTCTCTAACTTTATCAATTACTAGTTTTGCAAATCTCGCTCTGTTTTCAAAACTTCCACCAAATTCATCTGTACGCTTATTGTAAATTGGGGATAAAAATTGACTTATTAGATATGAGTGCCCAGCGTGTATCTCTACAGCATCAAAACCAGCTATTTGAGCTCTTTTTGCTGCCTTACCATATTTTTTAGCTATATTTAGTATTTCTTCTTTCTTTAATTCTCTGGGTATTGTTCCTCCATTTTTTGAAGGTATATTAGAAGAAGATACTGGAGTTAATCCATTTATTCTCTCTGGCATAGCTGAAGCACCTGAATGATTAATTTGTATAGCTACACATGCACCATGTTTATGTAAATTCTCAGTTAACTTATATAAGGCAGGTATGTATCTGTCATGGTCTATTCTTATTTGTGTAGTTCCATTAGAACCTAAAGGAAAATCTACACAAGCATTTTCTACAATTATAAGTCCAGTTCCACCTTTAGCTCTTTGTTCATAATATTTAATGTGCTCATCTTTAAATTCTCCACTTTCTCCACCAAAGTTTGTTCCCATCGGTGGCATAACTATTCTATTTTTTACATTCATCCTTTTTATAGTTAATGGTTCAAAGATATTTTGATATATTTTCATTTCTATTCCTCCACACGTTTTTATGTTTATAGTTTTTGTAATTTAAATTTATGTCTCTATTATAATGCGTGGAAATCTATTAATCCAGTGCATATTTTTATCATTATTGATAGATTTTTTCTATGATTTCATAATTATATTCCTTAACAAAAAAGGAGCTGTCTCAAAATAGAGATAAGCCTCCTTTTCATTGTTGAAATGATGAAAATATATTTGATTTCATACAAAAAAGAGTGCCTCATGAACTAAAAAGTTCATTCTGAGACACCCCACTTAAAATCTAGATAATTTAAATATTTTACATCTATACATATATATTAATGATATTTAAATTTTACAGTCTTCTATATTCTTCTCTTTTTAATTTTAAGTTACTTAGATAATAATCTATCTCATCAATCAGACGTTGTTTATCCTCAGGTAATATTCCTTTTAAGTTAACATAATTTGACGCATGATTACTTCTAAATACAACTTTTTCATTGGTATCTATATTTTTTATCATTTCTTTAATTTCTTGTAGCACAGCCTTATCTTCCAATACTTTAAATTCACCAGATTGAAGTAAATCGTAAAGTTCAGTATTAGGTTCTACCATTAAACTCAATACACCTACATAATCTGGGGAAATTGCTCCTAACATTTTTCCTGTATCAACTCCATGTTGATGTGTTTTTTTAGTTCCTCCAAGACCTGCTATTACAGTAGCTGATAATTTAATACCATTTTTCTTAACTTTTCTACCAACTTTTATCAGTTGTTCGCTATTAAATCCTTTTTTAATATCTTCTAATACCTCATCATTTCCACTTTCAAGTCCTAGATAAATCATCTTAACACCAAGTTCTTTTAACTCTTTAAGTTCATCATCAGTTTTTTTCTCTATAGACTTAGGAGAGCCATATAGAGTAATTCTTTCACACTCTGGAAAAACTTCTTTTATATATAATATTATATCTCTTAATTTTTCCATTGGTATTATCAATGCATCTCCATCTGCTAAAAATATTCTGTCTACATTTTTATAATGTCTTCTAAATATATCAATTTCATTTTTTATTACTTCTAATGGTTTTATTTTAAATTTCTTTGATTTGTACATGCTACAAAATGTACATTTATTATGAGAACATCCTAGTGTGACTTGTATTATAAGACTATAAGCCTCACTTGGTGGTCTATAAAGTGGCATATCATATTCCATATTAAAATCCCCCTTGTAATCCAATCTTAGTTTTATTATATTAATAATATCTACTTAAAATAATACTTTATATATATTATAAACTTCAAGCTTTTGTTTAAGATATATTATTTAAAAATTTAATAATACTATTTGCAGTAATCTTAAGCTGTTTTTCTTGACTTATAATAGCATCATTGTCGCCCTTTTGTTTTCCATAATCTCCAAATTGTGCATGATTTCCCCCTTCAATTTCAACATAAGTTGTATCATCAGGAAGTTTTTCTTTTGCTTCTATAAGGTTTTTAAAGTTAACTACTCCATCTTTACTTCCCCATATAGATATAACCTTTTTGCCTAACTGTCTTAGTTCATTGCCCATTGGATAAGAAGATAAAAACACAACTCCATCAATTAATTTATTGTCACGTGCAAAATTAGATGCAACAACTCCGCCTAATGAGTGCCCTCCCATTACCCAATGTTCTATGTTACTGTAAGAATCCATAACTTTCTGTGCTTTATTAGTTCCAAGTATAGCTAGATTAAGTGGCATTTTTACAATTACCACTTCATATCCACTTTCTGCTATTTTTCTTGCAAGTGGTGCATATGATTCAATTTCTACTTTAGCTCCTGGATAAAAAATTAGACCTTTAGAAACTTTTCTACCCTTAGGTGTAAATGAAATATTTTCATTTATGGTTACCTCGACTTTACTATTACTAACTAGTGCTTCTTTTGCTAGTTTTTGAGGTTCATATGTTTTGTTTATCCATATGAAAAAACTAAGCAGAATCAATACAAACAGTATACCTATTCCCATGAATATTTTCTTTTTTATATTAAATTTTCTATTATCATTTTTATCATCTTCGTTTTCAACCTCATCATAAAGTAAAGGTCTTTCAAGTTCCATAGTTATACTAAATGTATCATATTTCTTATCGCGCTTTACCTTTACATCTTTACTCATAAATCTAACCCCCATAATATTTGAATACTATTATAGTTTATCCTAAGTAAATTGTTTTTTCAACTAATGAAAAAAATCAATATTTTAACCTTTTTCACACAAAATTCATAACTATATGTTTTTTGTTTTTAATATACTATTTTCTTTTAACATTGTATAAAAGAAAAAGTCATATACTTTGCTTTAAAGCTATGACTTATTATATAATTTAATTAGATTAGAAAATTATGCAACTTCTTGCACTAACATTTTACTGGTATTACTTATTCTATACATCTCTTTTACACCATTTAAAGTTTGAAGTAAATTGAGACAAATTATTTTATCGCCCAAGCTTACTGTATTTTCAATACTATCTAAAATTACACTTCTTCCTTCATCATATTTATCAGCATCATAATTTGAAATATAACTAGTATCTCTCAATATTCTTTCTACATCTTCATCTCTAATATTATTCTTTTTGACATTTATATATAAATTGTACATATTACTTATTAGTAATTGTTGATTTTCTAAGAAATCATCTTGACGTTCATCTTTGTATATAGTATTTATCAACATAAGTCTATCTTCAATAAGTGATGGCACTAATAATAGATTCTTTATATAATGAACATTGGTTGAGTTTTCAATAGATTTATTAACTTCATTAATTATATTTTTAACTATACCTTTATACACATCTATAACATGCTGATACCCCATTTTTGCATCATATGGTAAAACAAATTTATTTATTATTAATGCAATAATTGCACCTAATACCACATATGAAATTCTACTCATAGTTAAAACATTAGGGTCTCCCATAACTGCTGCGGAACCAAGAGCTGAAACAGTTACACACACTATCAATTTTCTATAATCAACTACATATGAGTTTATGTATCCTGCTAAAAGTACTATTAATGACCTTAATGTGTTATCTTTTATTATTGAAAATGAAACAATAAATATTACCGCTCCTACTAGTGTACCTTCTATTCTTTTTCTGGATTTCTGCAAACAATTCTCTGCATAAGGTTGTGTTAATGAAAATACAGTTAACATTATCCATCTTCCATCTTTTAAGTGAAAATAATCCATAATAAAACCTGATATTGCTGTAGCCAAAGCGATTTTTATTGCATAAGAAAATCTTATAGATTTTAAATTAAAATGTTGCTTATATATTGATATTCTTTTAAACTCATGTGG
This sequence comes from Clostridioides sp. ZZV15-6388, assembly GCF_020657755.1. Taxonomy (NCBI): domain Bacteria; kingdom Bacillati; phylum Bacillota; class Clostridia; order Peptostreptococcales; family Peptostreptococcaceae; genus Clostridioides; species Clostridioides sp. ZZV15-6388. Next base: position 42,323 of record NZ_JAGWCU010000031.1, read on the forward strand.
TATCTTTATTTTTCTTTCAGCTCTTTTTTCCTCTTTTGATTTTACCTTTTTGTATTCTAATAAAAATTCATATAGATTTTCTAAAACACTGTAAATTTCTTTCAAATTTATATTTTTAGTATCTTGAGCGATAACATAATCTCTAAATCCAAGTATTTCTTTATCAGTTATATTATCTTTATTTTCTAAGCACATCTTGATATAATTTACTTCTTTAGATACTACAACTAAAACATCTTCTTTACAATTTGTACTACTTTCTTCTAGAATATTTTTTATGTCTTCATCCTCAAATTCCTTAGTATCTGCTTTATATCTATCTAAGATTAAACTTATTCTTTCTAATGAAAATAAGATATTTATTATATCCATTCCTTTAATACTAATAAAAAAGTCATCTTTTCTATTATCAAATATAACCATTTTAAGACCTTTTGATATAGAATTTATTGTGTAATTACAACTATCTATTTTTCTCATATTAGACTTACTTACAGAATTATCATTGTTCATAATATTTTTTAAAAGATTTATTTTTTCCAACAACTCATCACATATAGATATTAATTCTTTGTCACCAATTTTTTTCATTCTATTTCTATTCATAACAAATTGAGCAATCATTATGACAAGTGAACCACTCGCTAAAGCTGATAATCTTATAGGAAATTCACTTAATCCTACAGGTATACTTATCATAAATATATACATAAGACCAAAAGGTACATATACAGCCCTTTTCAAGTCATAACTAAATAAATATCCTATTATAAATAATGCTATAAAATTTAATAAAATTCCTAAATACATATTTTGTACTGCAAAAAACGATAATACTCCTAATGTTACATTTATTATCAAGTACTTTAGTAAATTTTTAATTGGAGAAATAGTTAAATCTCTTTCCAAAAGCATTAGCATAGCTGTTACTATAGCCACACCTATAAGTGTATTTTTACTTCCAAATAGAGCTATAAATGCAGATATAAATGCTATTATAAAAATAAACAATTTAGTTTTTGATATTATTAATTTTTTTGTCATCAAATACCTCCTTCAAAATTTCAACAAAGTCAATTTTATCACACTTATTATTGTATTCAAAATCATCTTTTCTACGTGAGGCTTCTAACTTTTTATTTATAATACTAATTTTAATTCATAATTTAACGAACTTTATAATCACATACATCATATATATTCATATGCCATCATACTTTTTTTCTTTCAAATATTTTTTTAAAAATTAAAAACAACGCTCTCAATAATACGATATTTGTACTTATTGAGAGCGTTATAAGATTTATTTAGCAAACTTGTTTAATTTTTTCTTTACCTAGTATATAAGTACCAAGTCCCATAAATAAAGCTCCTCCAACAATGTTTCCAAGTGTTACAGCTACTAAATTATAAATAGCTCCTCCAATACTAACTGTTTGAATTGTTGGAGAAAATAATGAAACACTATAGATTGTCATATTTGCCACACTATGTTCAAACCCTGTTGTTATGAAAGCAAATAAACATAGGAATATCATAATTATTTTTGCACTATCGTTATTAGTTCTAAATGAACATAAAACTGAGACACAAACTAAAATATTACACAAAACTCCTCTAAAGAAAAGAGACATAAACGGCATAGATGCTTTGGCTGCTGCTGTAGTTGCAAAAAATTCTGCTACAGGACCTTTATCTACTAAACCAGTTCCTACAAACATTATACCTAAAATCAAAGCTCCTATTAAATTTCCTACCCAACTGACGTATAAACTCTATAAATTTATATAAATACTTTATATTTTTTATAGTTTTATTTCCTTTTTCATCCTGCTCTATTTTGAGATTCATAAGAATATCTACTTTAGTTTAATATAGCAGTCC
>NZ_JAGWCU010000032.1:0-44053 GCF_020657755.1 Clostridioides sp. ZZV15-6388
ATTATTATATAATAAAACAAAAAAACAGTATATAAATTCGATAAAATAAAAATTAAATATATAATGTTTTACATATATATTAATAAAAGGAAATATTATGCTATAATAGTACCGTATAAAATTATTTACGGGGGTGGTATTAACATGTTTCAATTTGAAACACAAATACACAAATTAAGACATGATGTTTTAACTGCAATAGCTAGGCTTGGAAAAGAAGATAACCTTACAAGAGAAGCAATGGATAATATTCAATATGAAATAATAAAAGGCGAGAAACCTACATACAGATGTTGTGTTTATAAAGAAAGAGCTATAATATCTGAAAGAGTAAATGTAAGTATGGGACTATTGCCAGGTCAAGATAAAATAGATTTAGATACAATGGATGTAGGAGAAGATGAACAAATAATATATATTTTAGAAGCAGCATGTGATAGTTGCCCAATAAACGAATTTACAGTAACTGATATATGTAGAGGTTGTTTAGCACATAGATGTAAAGAAGCTTGTAAATTTGGTGCTATTACACATGTTGGGGGAATGGCTTATATAAATCATGAATTATGTAAGGCTTGTGGAATGTGTAAAAAAGCTTGCCAATATGATGCCATCTCAGAGGTTGTAAGACCATGTAAGAGCGTATGCCCAACTAATGCTTTAGGGTTTGATAGAGAAAATATGAAAGCTATGATACATGAAGATAAATGTTTAAACTGTGGTGCGTGTATGTCAGCATGCCCATTTGGAGCGATATCTGATAAGAGTTTGATAGCTCCAGTAGCTAGAAAATTAGTACAAAAAGAAAAAATGTACGCAGTAGTAGCTCCAGCTATAACAGGTCAAGTTGAAGCAAATGTTACATATGGTCAAATAAAAAATGCTATAAAATCATTAGGTTTTGTCGATGTACTAGAGGCTGCTTGTGGAGCAGATGCAGTTACAGTTCATGAAAGTTTAGAGTTTGCTGAAAGAATGGAAGAAGGAGACTCTTTTATGACAAACTCTTGTTGTCCAGGATTTGTTGGTTACATAGAAAAGACATTCCCAGACCTTGTAGGAAAAATATCTTCTACTGTATCTCCTATGATAGCTAGTGGAAGATTTATAAAAAATTATGAACCTGATGCAAAAGTAGTATTTATAGGTCCTTGTACAGCTAAAAAGAATGAAGCGGCTAAAAAGGAATTAAAAGGAGCTGTTGATTATGTACTAACTTTTGAAGAAATAATGGCACTATTTGAAGCATTTGATATAGACTTAGCTAAGTGTTCAAATGAAGATATAGATGATGCATCAATATTTGGAAGAGGCTTTGGTGCTGCTGGTGGACTTACAAAAGCTATAGAAAATTATCTTGCTGAAAAAGGTATTGGAGTTAATTTCGAACCTGTAAAAATTTCTGGTTCAAGAGAGATTAAGAAGACAATGACTATGGCTAATTTAGGAAAATTAGAAGGAAACTTTATAGAAGGTATGATGTGCGAAGGTGGATGTATAAATGGTTCTGGTAAGTTCTTATCAGGTGCAAAGGTTAAAACCACTTTTGATAGAAAAAATTCTCAATCAACTAAGAAAAGTATTTTAGCAAATACAAAAATAAAAGATTTTAGTGATATAAATCTAGAAAAATAGATTTATAGATAATCATAAAAAATATAGATGAAGAATAGAGTTGTTCTAAGTTGTAATTTAACATTAGGATAACTCTATTTTTATTTAGACTTATATTAATATATTTAAGTACTTAAAATAAAAATTAGATATATAATATTTTGTATATAACTTAACAAAGACCATGCCTATGTTATAATAATTTATGGAAATAAATAAAAAATACAAGATACATAAGAGTATAAATATAGGTGAAATAGGTGGTTTATAGGGAGGAGTACTTATGTTTGAGTTTGAAACACAGCTAAAAAGATTGAAACATGAGATTTTAACAGTTGTAGCAAAACTATCAATTGAGGAAAATTTAACAAAAGAGAACATAGAAAAAATTCCATATGAAATAATTAAAGGAGAGAAAGCAAGATATAGATGCTGCGTTTATAAAGAGAGAGAGGTAGTTCTTGAACGAGCACAACTTGCACTGAGTTTGACACCAAATACTAAATATGAAAATATAAATCCAGATTCAGTAAATTTAGGCTCCAATGAGCAAATTATGTATATAGTGGAAGCTGCATGTGATAGATGTCCAATAAATGAATTTACAGTAACAGAACTTTGTAGAGGGTGTTTGGCACATAGATGTAAAGAAGCTTGTAAGTTTGGAGCAATTTCTTATATAAATGGAAGAGCTTATATAAACCATGATTTATGCAAAGCTTGTGGAATGTGTAAAAGTTCATGTCAATATGATGCTATCTCAGAGGTTATAAGACCATGTAAAAGTGTATGCCCAACTGGTGCGTTAGATTTTAATAGAGATACTATGAAAGCTATGATACATGAAGATAATTGTATAAATTGTGGCGCATGCATGTCAGCTTGTCCATTTGGAGCAATATCTGACAAGAGTTTGATAGTACCAGTTGCAAAAAAACTTGCAAGAAAAGAAAATATGTATGCGATAGTAGCTCCAGCAATAACAGGTCAAATTGATAGTAACATTACATATGGACAATTAAAAAATGCTGTAAAATCACTAGGATTTATAGATATGATAGAAGCTTCTTGTGGAGCAGATGCAGTTACAGTTCGTGAAAGTAATGAATTCATTGAAAGAATAAAATCTGGAGATAAGTATATGACAAATTCATGCTGTCCTGGGTTCTTTAAATATATAGAGAAAATGTTCCCAGATGAAGTTGATAAAATATCTTCTACAGTATCACCTATGGTAGCCACAGGAAGATTCGTAAAAAAATTTGATTCTGATGCTAAGGTAGTATTTATAGGTCCATGTACTGCAAAAAAGAGTGAGGCAACTGAGGAATGTTTAAAAGATGCAGTGGATTATGTACTAACTTTTGAAGAACTAATGGCATTATTTGAAGCTTTTAATGTAGATTTGTCAAAATGCTCAAATGATGATATAAATGATGGTTCAATTTTTGGAAGGGGATTTGGAGCGTCTGGTGGGCTCACAAAATCAATACAGAATTATATTGCTGAAAAAGGTATCAGTTTTGATTTTGAGCCTATAAAAGTTTCTGGACCAAGACAAATTAAGAAAACAATGACAATGGCTAAATTAGGTAGATTAGAAGGTAATTTTATAGAAGGAATGATGTGCGAAGAAGGCTGTATTAATGGAGCTGGTAAATTCTTATCAGGTGTAAAAGCTAAAAATACTTTTGATAGAAAAAATGGACAATCAACTAAGAAGAGTGTTTTATCTAATGATAAAATAAAAGAGTTTGAAGATTTAAATTTAGAAAGATAGTATTAATTGATATTTTAAAAAATACTTAGTTACAATTATAAAACTAAACTATTTGTTATATTTAATGCCACAAATATGCCTAGAATTTGCCCTTTTTCTAGGTGTATTTTATTATGTCAGCATTGCTATACTATAAATATGTAATAAATAAAATTTATAGGAGCTTTTGGATGAAGAAAATAATATTAAAAGACATCATGTTTTTAATTACAACGGTATCTTTGATTGCAGTGCTATTGATTGTAGTAAATGTAACTGCTAATGGTAAGACAGAATCAACAAGTAAATCTTATTTAGATAGTGAGAAAAATAGTATGAGTCAAAATAATATTCAAAATGATATAGAAAATACTGCATTTAAAACTACTATACTAAATACTGGAAAGTCAGATTGCATATTAATTGAGATAGGCAAGAAAGCTATAATGATTGATACAGGAGAAGATAAAGATGGTGAACAAATAGTTAATAATTTAAAAGAAAAAGGTATAAATACGCTTGATTATCTAATTTTAACTCATTTAGATAAAGACCACATAGGTGGAGTTGATAGTGTGTTGTCCAGTGTTAAAGTGAATAATTTAATACAAGCAAATTATAAAAAAGATAGTAAACAATATGATGAATATATTAACTCGCTTAAAAAAACTGGTATAGAGCCTACAGTATTGAAAGAAAAAATGAATATTGTAATCAATAAAGCAAAAATAAGCATACAGCCAGCTTTAAAAAGTAATTATGAGAGTTCAAACGATTACTCGATAATCACTAGTATAAATTATGGAACACATAACTTTTTGTTTGCAGGAGATGCAGAAGAAGAACGTTTAGCTGAATTTATAAGTAAAAATACTTTAAAATACGATTTTGCGAAAATTCCTCATCATGGAAGGTATGATAAATTAAGTGAAGCATTTTTAAAATCTATTTCACCAAAATATGCTGCTATTACTTGCTCACAGAAAAAAGAACCTGATGAAGAAGTATTAGAAATATTAAAAAAATTAGATATAAAAACTTTTCTTACTTCTAATGGAGACATAGTTATAGATAGTGACGGAAATAAGTTAAGTGTAAGTCAATAGTGTTTTCTGAAAAATTGTATAAAAAAATTTAAAAAAATCATTAGCAAATATGAGACCTTAAACATAGTATATTTTAGGAGCTGAAACTCCACATACAAAATAACTAGGAGGTAACATATTATGTTGGATAGATTTTTTGGTGAAGGCGGATTTGGCGGATGTGCTTGGTGGATAATAATATTATTTTTCTTATTCTTAGCATTCCAAGACTGTTGGGCTGAAATGGACTTATGTGCATGGATACCTTTCTTAATATTATTATTAATACTTTGCGAATGTGGTGATGTTTTTGATGGAGGATGTGGATGCTAAAAAAATCAATTTAAATGATTTAAAGAAGCTTATGGTGGGTATAAACAAAATACCAAACCAATCACAATCTAGTGTTTGAAGGTAGTCGGATATCCCCCGCTACCTTCTTTTTTTATTATTCAAAAATTATTTATTCATTATTTTATTTACATACAATAATTTTCTCTAGAAAGTTTGGTATAATTAAAAAGAAAATAAATTTTATTTATAGGAGATGTAAATATGGCTATAGTGGATAAGATTTTCAATGAGATAAAACTTATGGTTGCAAGATTCTTATTGGGGAAAAAATACAGTGAATATGAAGAAAAAGATTTAGTATATAATACTGAAGAAGAAGTTATATTAATAACTTTAAAAAGATTAGTTTTCCAGGGAAATGTGAATGAAGCAGAAGAAATTTTATTTGATAAAGCTAAAACTGTAAATAGTGAAAATATGCAGTATATAGCAATAGAATTTTATACTATGCTTATGGAAAAAACTGATGAAGAATTAGAGGCTATGAATTTTTCTAAACAAGAAGTTTATCAAGGTATAGAAGATATTAGGAAGGTTTTAAATTTAGAATAAAGTATGTATAAAAATATTAAAATAAATTAATGTTAAGATGAGAATATTATATTTAAATATATAAAATATAATATTCTTATTTTATTAATAATATAAGTATATCTTATTTACCATAAAACTATCTTGAAAAAAATTAATCTTAAATGTATAATATTACTTTGAGTGAAAAAGTATTAACATTTTTTTATAAGATGTTTTACTAAAAAAATATATATAAACATACTGTTATCAAAAAGAAATTTAATTTAGTGAGGTGTTAAGATGAAAATAGGATTTGACCACAAAAAATATTTAGAAGAGCAGTCTAAATATATCTTAGAGAGAGTAAATAATTTTGACAAGCTTTATTTGGAGTTTGGAGGAAAATTAATGGGAGACCTTCATGCAAAAAGAGTACTTCCAGGTTTTGATGAAAATGCAAAGATAAAAGTATTACAACATATGAAAGAAAAAGTTGAAGTTGTAATTTGCGTGTATGCAGGAGATATAGAAAGAAATAAAATAAGAGGTGACTTTGGTATCACTTATGATATGGAAGTTTTAAGATTAATAGATGATTTAAGAGGTTATGAACTAGATGTAAATAGTGTAGTAATCACTAGATTTGAGGGACAACCTGCAACGACTGTATTTATAAATAAGTTAGAGCGTAGAGGAATCAAAGTTTATAAACATTATCCAACAAAGGGATATCCTTCAGATGTTGAAACTATAGTTAGTGATGAAGGATATGGAGCAAATGATTATATAGAAACTACAAAGCCAATTGTAGTAGTAACAGCACCAGGACCTAATAGTGGAAAACTTGGTACTTGCTTAAGTCAGTTATACCATGAAAATAAAAGAGGAAATGTAGTTGGATATTCTAAATTTGAAACATTCCCAGTTTGGAATATACCTGTGAAACATCCTTTAAATATAGCTTATGAGGCAGCTACAGTAGATTTAAAAGACGTAAATATGATAGATTCATTCCATCTTGAAACTTATGGTGAAATGTCAGTAAACTATAATAGAGATTTAGAGTTATTCCCAGTGCTTAAAAAAATAATAGAAAAAATAACTGGAAAAGAATCAATTTTCCAATCTCCAACTGACATGGGTGTTAATAGAGTTGGTTTTGGAATAATAGATGATGAAGTAATAAGAAAAGCTTCTATAGAAGAAATTATAAGAAGATACTTTAAAACTGCCTGTGAGTATAAAAAGGGACAAGTTGATAAAGGTGCTTATGATAGAATGAAAATGATTATGGAAGAACTTAACTTAAAGCCAGAAGATAGAAACGTTGTTTTACCTGCTAGAAATTACAGTAATAAGTTAAAAGAAAATGCTGATAAAAATGATACTTGTCCTGTAGTGTCACTAGAATTAGAAGATGGGACAATATTAACTGGTAAAGGTTCTGACTTAATGAATGGAACAGCAGCAGCAGTACTAAATGCAATTAAACATTTAGCCAATATATCTGATGATATGCATTTAATATCACCTGTAATATTAGAGCCTATTATAAATTTAAAAACAAAAACTTTAGCAAGTAGAAATGTTTCACTTAGCTGTCAAGAGGTTTTAACTGCTCTTAGTATTTGCGCTGTAACTAATCCAACTGCACAATTTGCTATGGAAAAGTTAGCTTTATTAAAAGGGTGTCAAGCTCATTCTACTACTATATTAAATAGAGATGATGAACAAACATTTAGAAAGCTTGGTATAGATGTAACTTGTGACCCAGAGTATCCTTCACAAAATCTTTACTATAGCTAAAAATATAATTATACAAAAAAATATGGGCTGTTTTAAAGTAATAGTTTGAGCAGTCCATTACAATTATAATAAAATCAGTAGACTGTCTTGTATAAGGCAGTCTTTTATTTTTAAAACATCCCATTTAAATTAATATATATACTGTTATCCATAAGGAATTTTAATTTAGTTCCTTGGAATACCTATTGTAAAGCTTTTACCTAGTTTTTGCAAGTGTTTTTTATGATTTTTTATAAATTATATTGAATTAGTTGATTATAAACTATTTTAGTAAGAGAAAATATTGATATATAAATAAAATAAATGAAAAAATAGCATAAAGAAACATAAGTTTGGTATAATTAAAACAGTGATGTAAATAAATTTAATCTACTTATACTTTAAAAGGTGATAATAATGGAGCTTCATAGAAAAATAATTCATATAGATATGGATGCTTTTTATGCGTCTATAGAACAAAGAGACAATAAAAAATTAAAAGGTAGACCTGTGGTTGTTGGTGGAAATCCACAAAGCAGAGGAGTAGTTGCAACGTGTTCTTACGAGGCTAGAAAATTTGGCATACATTCAGCTATGCCATCCGCTGTAGCTTATAATAGGTGCCCATATGCAGTTTTTGTAAGACCTAGATTTGAGGTCTATAAAAGTGTATCAAATCAAATAAGAAATATATTTTATAGATACACAGATTTAGTAGAGCCACTATCTTTAGATGAAGCATATTTAGATGTAACGAAAAATAAAAAGAATATTGATTCATCAATTGAAATAGCAAAGCAAATTAAAAGAGATATATTTAAGGAAGTTGGACTTACCTCTTCAGCAGGTATCTCATATAATAAATTTCTTGCTAAGATAGCATCAGATTTAAAAAAGCCTAATGGACTGACTGTAATAAATGAAGAAAATATTCAGGATTTTTTAGATAAATTGCCTGTAAGTAAATTTTTTGGTGTTGGAAAAGTCACTTCAAATACTCTTAAAAATTTAGGTATAAAAACAGGATATGATTTAAGATGTTTAGATTTATTTGAACTTGAGAGTATATTTAAGAAGAGAGGATATGACTTATATAAATTTGCGAGGGGTATAGATGACAGACCAGTAGAGCCAAATAGAGTTAGAAAATCTGTTGGAGCAGAGACCACACTAAGTCATAACTTAGATATTGACGAAGAGGAAACACGTAATATCCTTGATGAACTTTGTGAGGAAGTATGCCATAGATTAAGAAACTCTGAGAAATTTGGAAAGACGTTGACATTAAAAATTAAGTATGAGGATTTTACACAGATAACTAGAAGTCTTAGTTTAGAACATTATATTGATGAATATAATGATATAAGAAGTGGTGTTGACAATTTATTGAGAAATGTTGAAATGAATGGAAAACAAATTAGACTATTAGGAGTCACAATATCAAACTTAAGTGATAAAAAAGAAACTTATAAAGACATTACTTTATTTGAGTATATGGATAGTATTCAACTATAACTATTTGTTTAAATGAATGAATTAACACTAGTTTTAATTATATATAATTAAGGCTAGTGTTGTATTATTTTATAGAGATTTTTTTATTATTTTTTATATTTTTTGATTTTGAATATTGTATACACATGCTTGATGTTTACAGTAATGTTTACTAATATGTATTAACCCAAAAGTCGTACTTTGTTTACATAAAGGGGATATTGTGATATAATTATAAAAACAACTTATTGTGATGACAAAGGTTGCTTGTCGAAAGAGGGGATGATAAATTATGATAGAGATAAGAAACGTAACCAAGAAAATGGGAAATAATGTAGTATTAGATGATATTTCTCTAGCCGTTGAAACAGGCACATTGGTGGTTTTAATTGGCTCAAGTGGTTGTGGGAAAACTACTACTTTGAAGCTTATAAACAAATTAATAAAACCTACATCTGGTGAAATATATATTAATGGTAAACCAATTTCTCAAGAAAATGAAATAGAACTTAGAAGGAAAATAGGATATGTTATACAGAACACAGGTCTATTTCCTCATCTTACAATAAAAGAGAATATAGAATTAATTCCACGTCTAAAAAAGGAAAAGTCAGTTGAAGAAATTGAGGCAAGAACTTTACAACTACTTGAAATGGTAGGTCTTGATAGTGATGATTTTCTAAATAAGTATCCTTCAGAGCTTAGTGGGGGTCAACAGCAAAGAATTGGTGTTGCAAGAGCCATTGCAACTGATGCTGAAATAATATTAATGGATGAGCCTTTTAGTGCTTTAGACCCAATAACAAGAACATCTTTACAAGAACAATTATTTTCTCTTCAAGATGAACTGAAAAAAACTATAATATTTGTAACTCATGATATGGATGAAGCTTTAAAGATAGCGGATAAGATTTGTATTATGAAAGATGGAAGAATAGCACAGTATGATACTCCAGAGAACATACTTAGAAATCCAGCAAATGATTTTGTAAAAGATTTTATTGGAGAAGATAGAGTTTGGGATAATCCAGAATATATAAAAGCAAAAGATATTATGATAAAAAATCCTATTGCTGTTAATTCAACAAGAACTGTAACTCAAGGTATAGAAATTATGAGAAGCAGTAAGGTTGATAGCTTACTAATCATAGATAGAGCTAGAACACTAAAAGGTATTGTTACTGTAAAAGATATGAAAGATATTCATGATAAATCGACATTGCTTAGTGATATTATGTCAAGAGAGCCTTTGCATGTAAATGAAGGTGATAATTTAGTGGAAATACTAAATATAATGAACTGTAATTCAGTTGGATATATTCCAGTTGTTTCAAGTGAAAATAAACTAGTAGGACTGATTACTAGAAGTAGTTTACTTTCTGTTTTAAGTGAGCAATTCCTAGAAATGGAGGTGAGTGTCCTTGGGTAATTTTTTCAATTTTATACTATTGCAAAAAGATAAGATTATAGAGCTTTTGATACAACATATGAGCTTAACTGTTACATCCATTTTGATAGCTATACTAGTGGGTGTCCCTTTAGGAATAATTATTTCAAGAATCTCATCTCTTAGAAAAATTGTGCTTGGATTTGTAAACTTAGTTCAAGCAGTTCCATCAATGGCACTTTTGGGTCTTCTTGTACCAGTACTTGGTATAGGAAGCAAACCAGCAATATTTATGGTAGTAGTATATTCATTATTACCAATTGTAAAAAACACATATATAGGTATAACAAGTATTGACCCAGTAGTATTAGAATCTGCTAAAGGTATTGGTCTTACAAGAAACCAAACTTTATTTAAAATACAGTTTCCTTTAGCTTTGCCTATAATAATGGGTGGGGTTAGAATATCTGCTGTTACAGCGGTTGGTCTTATGACTCTTGCAGCATTTATAGGTGCTGGTGGTCTGGGATATTTAGTATTTTCAGGTGTACAAACTGTAAATAACAATATGATTTTAGCAGGAGCAATTCCATCATGTATAATTGCATTATTAGTTGATTATTTATTTAGTAAGATTGAAGTTGCAGTTACTCCAAAAGGGTTAAACCCAAAGGTTCCAAAGAAAAATTATATAGGACTTAAAGTAGTGTCTGCTATAATAATTATTGCAATGTTATTTGTTACTTTTGGTTCAAGTTTTTCAAGCAAAAAAGAGACAATAACTATAGGCTCTAAAGATTATACAGAACAACTTATTCTTGGTAATGTTTATGCTGAATTGATAGAGAAAAATACAGACCTTAACGTTAAAAAGAATTTAAATCTAGGTGGTTCTTCTGTTGCATTTAATGCTATTAAGTCTGGTGAACTTGATATGTATGTAGATTATACAGGTACACTTTTAGTAAATGTAATGAAGCATGCACCAATTAAAGATGCTGATGAAGCATATAAAGTTGTTAAAGATACTATGGAAAAAGAGAATCAATTAACTTTACTTGACCCTATTGGATTTAACAATACTTATACATTGGCCATGATGCCTAAAACTGCGGAGAAGTATGGAATAAACACTATTTCTGATTTAACTAAATATAGTAGTGACTTTACTTTCTCACCAACTTTAGAGTTTGAAAATAGAGAAGATGGTTTTGTAGGTATTTCTAGAGATTATGGTCTAAAATTCAAAGATGTAAAAGCTATGAATGGAAGTTTAAGATATACAGCTTTAGACAATGATGAATCTCAGGTTGTAGATGCATTTTTAACTGATGGTCTTATTAAAAAGTTTAATCTTAAGATATTAGAAGATGACAAAAACTTCTTTGTTCCATATTATGCAGCTCCATTAGTGAGACAAGATACTTTAAAGAAATATCCTGAGTTAGAGAAAGTGATGAATATGCTTTCAGGAAAAATAGATGAAGAAACTATGAGAGAACTTAACTATCAAGTTGATGAGCTTGGAAAATCGCCAGAAGAAGTTGCTCATTCATTCTTAGTTAAAGAAGGTTTAGTATAGAAAATTAATAGTTTATATTATGAACTTAAGTTATAGATAGTATTTTAAATACTATCTATAACTTATTTTTTTGTATACAAAACCTATATTATAGTTTTTAATTCATAATTAATTTTTAAATTGAATGAACAAGTACAACCAACTTTGAATATAAATATAGTAAGTGTGCTTATATACAATTTGCTTATCTAGTCAATTGATATTGATACATAGTCTTTTTTCGATTAAGTCGAAGGGAGGAGGTATACAGTTATGGATAATTATAAAAAAGTGAAGCAAGTGTTATGGATAATTTTATTTGCCAATTTTGCTGTAGCATTATTAAAAATAATTATTGGTAATAAAATTAAAAGCTATAGTATGACAGCAGATGGGTTTCATTCTCTGTCAGATGGAGCATCTAATATAGTAGGATTAATAGGTATTTTTTTTGCATCTAAACCAAAAGATAAAGATCATCCTTATGGGCATAAAAAATTTGAAATTATAACCAGTTTATTTATTAGTGGTATGTTATTTGTTATAGCAGTTAAGATAATTCTTAGTTCTATATCAAGACTAGCAAACCCAGTTACACCTTCTATAACTATAGAAAGTTTAATCGCTTTAGTCATTACTCTTTTTATAAATATTTTTGTCTGTATATATGAATATAGAGTTGGAACTAAACTGAATAGTTATGTCTTGATTTCAGATTCATTGCATACAAGAAGTGATATATTTGTGTCTTTAGGAGTATTGGTTACTTTAGTTGGTGTTAAGTTAGAATTTCCAGTAATAATAGAATCTGTAGTTCCTATTATTATTTCTGGGTTTATAATTTATTCAGCTTATGGAATATTTAAACCATCTATTGGAATTTTAGTTGATAGAGTAGCTGTAGATGAAGAGTATGTAAGGGAGATTGTATTTGAATTTAATGAAGTGAGAGATGTGCATAATATTAGAAGTAGAGGTAGTAAGAGTGTTATTTATATTGATATGCATGTAATGGTAGACCCATTTATAAGTGTAGAGCAATCTCATGACTTAACGCATAAAATTGAGAAACAAATACAAGAAGAAATTAATGAAAATGCTCAAGTAATAGTGCATATTGAACCTTTTTATAGTTTTTAATTTGACTATGAAGACCTAAGTATAAAAATTTATAATTCATAAAAAAAATATTATACCATAAATATTTTCTGAAAATATTTATGGTATAATATTTTTTATAGAGAAATTAAGTCTTAATATACCTAAGGAGGAATTTATTATGAGATACGTTGAATATGGAAAGACTGGGAAAATGGTTTCGGTAGTTGGATATGGAGGATTAAGATTTGATTTAGAGAAAAGCGACCAAGAAAATGCTGACTTAATTAAATATGCATATGAAAAAGGCATTAATTATTTTGATACAGCACCAGGGTATTGTGATGATAGAAGCGAGGATATATTTGGACTAGCATTTAGACAAATGATAAAAAGTGGTAAAACAGATTTTTACGTATCTACAAAAGGGAAGCCAAAAGAATACGACACAGCAGAAAAAGCAATTGATGCTGTAAAAAAGTCAATAGAGCGATTGGGCGTATCTAAAATAAATTTCTATCATATATGGAATATTAGAAAAATGGAACATTATGAATTTGCAATGAGACCTGGAGGTCAGTATGAGGGTCTATTAAAATGTAAAGAAGAAGGATTGATAGACCACATAGTATTTTCATCTCATCAGCCAGGAGATGAAGTCATAAAAGTTCTTGATGAAAATAAGTTTGAAGGTGTTACTATGGGAATTAATATATTAAACTTTCCATATAGATTAAAGGGTGCTAAACATGCTGTTGAAAATGGATATGGTGTTGTCGCTATGAATCCATTAAGTGGTGGAACTATTCCAAAGTACAATGAAGAACTTTCTTTTCTAGCAAGAGAAGGTGAAAGTACTGTAGAATCAGCTTTAAGATTTAACATAGGAATTCCACAAATAAATATATCGTTAATAGGAGTTAATAAAAAGCAGGATATAGATGATGCTTGTAAAATTGCAGATGAGAACAAAATATATTCAGATGAAGATATATATGATATTGAAACTAGATTAAGTAAAAATATGAATGAAATATGTACAGGTTGTGGATATTGTAAAGTATGTCCAAAAGATATAAACACTCCAGCATATATGCTTTTCTATAATGAAAAACAGATGTTTAAAAAGAGTGATGAAGAAATGATAAAATCGGTTTATGGGCTAGCACATTGGAATTATACAATGAATAGTAAAGCAAAAGCTAAAGAATGTATAGCTTGTGGAAAATGTGAAATTGAGTGTACTCAGCATTTACCGATAATTGCTAGGTTAAAAGAAATTAAACAATGGGAAGAAAATGGAGTTAATAATGTTACAGTATAATCAATTTATAATGTACTTAAAATTTGTATAGTATTTAATAATAGCTTAATTTATAAGGGGGTGTCTCAAAATGAACTTTTTAGTTCATGAGGCACTCTTTTTTGTATGGAATCAAATATATTTTCATCATTTCAACAATGAAAAAGAGGCTTATCTGTATTTTGAGACAGCCCCTTATATTATGCTTTGATTTATTGTAGTGAAATTTATACTAACTGACAGCATCTATTTTTATATTGAATCATTCCAATATTTTACATTGAAATCACTTGCAAACTCTAATTTTATAGGCTTCGAATATATATTACACAAATAATTTTTATTTAATTATAGCTTTTAATAAAGTAAATATTGTGGTTGTAAATAAGGAATTATTCAATTACAATAAAACAAGTAAGGATATTATAAAAATGATTATTATAATTAAAAGAATAAATTGTAGGTAGTAACAAATCCTATATAATGAATGGAGGGTGATATATATTGAAAAATAATATATTTAAATATAAAAATGAGATGTTTTTATTTATATTAGTCACAATAACTTATTTAATAATAACGATAGCATTCTTTTCTAAAACTACAATATTTTATGATTTGAACAACACTTATGATGTATTATTAGATACAGATACAGGTGTACTATTCAATTTAAATGTATTTGCTATAAATCAAGATAATAGCAAGCATGTATTATTTTCAGCTATTATATCAATTTTTGCATATCCAATATATTTACTATGTACCTCAATAGCAAATCCAGGGACAACCGATTTTAATAGTGCTTATGGATTTGGATTGATTTGTCTGCAAATAATAACTAGTGCTACATCTATAACTTTGGTTTTTAATCACATCAAAAAAATAAAGATGCAGAGGTTAACTTTAATTTTACTTACTATGATAATGATATTTTCTTTTCCACAACTATTTATGACATTAAATGTAGAAAGATTTATATATAGTCAGTTTACATTAATATTTTTTATATTTATTGCAAATAAAATGAATGGAAAAAACTCTTATTTAGTAGAATTAGCAGCTATCCCATTATTTGGAATAACTATTAGTAATATATATTTGTATTTCTTTAACTTAATATTTGAATTTAAGCTAAAAATAGGTAAAATTTTAAAACATTTAACTACATTTATTATAATGGCATATATTTGTGTAGTTTCAACAAAATCTTATGAAAGTTTTATGAATCTTGGAAATGTAATACAATATGATACAAAGTTTATAAGTGGAGAGCCTTTTTTAGAAAAAATTGCAATGATTATAGAAAGATTATTGTATTCAGTTTTTTATTTTCCTGGAGCGGAGATTAAAAAAGGACTATTTTTGCAAAATGGAGAAGTTGCAACAATACCAGTTATTCTTACTCTATTAGCATTTTGTTTTTGTGTTTTAGCAGTTATTGAGAACTCAGAAAAAAGAGTTCCTAAGTTGTGTATGGGAATAATTTTATTTAATTTAGTTTTACATGGTATAATAGGGTACAATTTGACTAACTCAAGTATTATGACTATAAACTTTAGTTTTGCTGTTATAGTTTTATTAGCTTACTTTACTAAAGCACTTAGAAAAAATGAAAAAAGCATGTACAATATATTTTTATCATTGTTGTTAGTCACTATAATAATTAGTAATCTAAATGGATTTATAGAAATTTTAAATATTGGGATAAAATCATATCCTGTTTAAAAAATAATGTTGAAAGGGTAGTAAGTTTATGAAACAGACAAATACAATAATTAATCTTCTTACTAAAATTTCAGATTATATAAGATTAATGAGAATAAAGCAGTATATAAAGAATTTATTTATATTTGCTGCTATAATATTTTCAAACAATATACTAAATATAAGTCTATTGTTAAATACATTTATAGCTTTTGTGTGTTTTTGTTTGATATCATCATCAGCATATGCACTAAATGATGCTATAGATATGGATAAAGATAAAAAACATCCTAAAAAACGTAATAGACCAGTAGCAAGTGGAAGAATAAGTAAAAGAAGTGCGAATATATTATTTGTTGTTTTAGCTCTAATTTCAATTTGCTTGTCAACGATTATTAATTTCAAACTGACTATAATTCTCATTTTATATTTGATAAATAATATATTATATTCTCTTAAGTTAAAGAATATAATTCTATTAGATGTGTTTTCTATATCTCTTGGTTTTATACTTAGAGTTTATGCAGGATGTGTAGCTATAGATGTTAGATTATCAAACTGGATAATATTATGTACATTTTTTTTATCTCTGTATTTAGCTCTTGGAAAACGTAAAAAAGAAATAATATTTTTAAAAGATGATGCAATTGAGCATAGAAAAATACTAGAAGATTATGATATAGAAAATTTAAATCAAATGATGATAGTGATATTAAGTTCTACAATTGTATGTTATGCATTATATTCTACAAGTAATCCAGAAAAGCCAGATATGATATTTACAACAATATTTGTAGTTTATGGTGTACTTAGATATAATTATATAATTAACACAACAAATGAAGGAAATCCTACTGATATTGTACTAAAAGATAATGCTTTAAAAATAAACGTAATCTTATGGGTAATTACATGTCTAATAATATTAATTTTTTAGTGATAGGATGGGAAAATATTTATGAAAAAAAGTGTATTATTGCTCGATATAGATTATACTGTGATAAATACTGATAGTATGGTAGACTTTTTTATTTATTCTTTAAAAAATAAAACACTTAAGACTATTATAAAATTGCCATACATAATTTTTACTCTAATCATGTATTTGGTTAAAATAGTCCCTTTGAAAAAAGCAAAAGAGGCAATCTTTTATCCAATAGTAGATTTTAGCGAAGATGAGTTAAAAGATTTTTTTGATAGTTGTATAATGAAAAAAATTAATGAGTCTATGAAAAAAGTAATTTATAAAAACAAAGAAGAACATAATGTTGTAATTATGATAACTGCATCTCCATATGCATATATGAAGTACTTTAAGTACTATGATTTTGCAGATGAAGTTATAGGTACGGAACTATTTTGTGAAAATTCAAGATACAAAAACCAATTCATTGGCGAAAACTGCAAGGGAATTGAAAAAATACAGAGAATAAATGCTGTATTAGATAAACTTGGAATTGAGATTGATTATGAAAATTCATATGCATACTCAGACTCCAAAAGTGATTTACCTATGCTTTCCTTAGCTAAAAATGCATTTTTGGTTAATAAGAAAAATGGTGAGGTTATAGAACAAATAAATTCGTAGCTTTATATCACTTAGAATAGGAGGGGATAGTTTGGGATATTTGCACATATTAATTTTGTCTATGGTTCCTGTAACAGAATTAAGAGGAGCCATTCCTATCGGCATTGCAATGGGCTTAAATCCTATATGGGTTTATGTATTTAGTGTGATTGGTTCTACTTTGGTATCAATTCCCTTGATATTGACGTTTAGACACATATTGCAATTTTTGAGAGGGAAAAAGTTATTTAAGGGACTTGCTAACACAATTGATAAAAAAATAAATTCAAGAATGAAGAAATTAAAAAGCGTTTCAATAATAGGTATAATACTATTTGTAGGTATACCACTTCCAACAACAGGAACATGGACTGCATCTGCGATAGCCTCAATACTAAAAATGAGAATAAAAGATGCTTTTATAGGGGTATTTTTGGGAAATTTATTGTCTGGAGTTATAGTATCAGCCCTTTCTCTACATATAATATAAAACTATCCAATAGTATATTTGGATAGTTTTTTTATGAAAGTATGTGAAAAATATTTTTTATTTAGGCAAAATATTTAAATTCATTTGGTATTAAAATATTTACTATGATAAAAGAAATATAGTATAGTATTATTTATGAGGAAATTAATTTAAACTTGCCTATCAATAAAATAAAGTTTTTATATAAAATGTATTTTTAATAGTAATAGATTTAAATATTAATTTATTAAGGAGGTTTTAAGATGGAAAATTCAAATACTGATTTAGGTCGTGAGAATGTGGGCAAATTGCTTTTTAAATTGGCTACACCAGCTATTATTGCACAAATTGTAAATGTTTTGTACAACATAGTAGATAGAATCTTTATTGGTAGAATGGAAAGTGGAGAAGTTGCTATGGCAGGTGTCGGAGTCGCATTTCCTATAATAATTATAATAACTTCATGTAGCTATTTAATTGGTATGGGGGGAGGTCCTCTAGCTGCTATAAAAATGGGTGAACAGGATAATGATGGAGCAGAGAAAATAATGAGTAATAGTTTTTCTGTGTTAGTTATTTTGGCGATACTTTTGACTATAGGCTTTCAAATTGGAAAAGAACCCTTACTTTGGCTATTTGGAGCAAGCGAATCTACAATTGGATACTCAATGGATTATTTGAATATTTATTTAATAGGTACAGTATTTGTTCAAATTTCATTAGGTATGAATACTTTTATAAATACTCAAGGATTTGCGACAACGGGTATGATTACGGTTGCTATAGGAGCTTTGATAAACATAATACTAGACCCAATTTTTATATTTGGATTTGGTATGGGAGTAAAAGGAGCAGCATTAGCCACTATAATTGCACAAGGAGTTTCTGCTATTTGGGTATTGGTATTTCTATTTGGAAAGAAAAGTATACTTAAGATAAAAAAGAAATACATGATGCCTAAAGCAAGTATTATTTTACCAGTATTGGGACTAGGAATTTCTCCTTTTATAATGCAATCTACAGAGAGTTTAGTGCTTATAGCATTAAATAGCAAATTACAGATGTATGGAGGCGATTTAGCAGTAGGTTCAATGGCAATAATGAGTAGTATAATGCAAATTCTTATGCTTCCTAACATGGGATTTACACAAGGGGCACAGCCGATAATAAGTTACAATTATGGTTCAGGACAGATTGATAGAGTAAAAAAGACCTTTAAGTTATGTTTATTGTCATGTTTTACATATTCTGCAATTTTGTGGATTCTACTTATGATATTCCCTACGGTTTTTGTCAGTATATTTAACAAAAATCCACAATTACTTAGTATGACTAGTTGGAGTATAAAAATATATTTTGCTGGTTCTTTTATGTTTGGAATACAAATAGCTTGCCAGCAAACATTTTTAGCGCTTGGAAAAGCAAAAATATCTTTAATTTTAGCTCTTCTTAGAAAAGTTGTGCTTTTGATACCTTTAATATTTATACTTCCAATGTTTTTTGATGAAAAACTTTTTGCTGTACTTTTAGCAGAGCCAGTTGCCGATATAACAGCAGCTACTATTACAGCAATTTGTTTCTTTATATTTTATAAAGGTTCTCTATCAAAACCTAAAGCAATACAGGAGTAAAATCTAAATAGTATAAGGTTTTTAGGAGCATATCTTATTAGATAAAAATTAAAATTTGTATTTTAATTTAAGAAGATATTTTTTATAATTTACAAAGATATAAACTAGAATTAAAATTTAAAATTATAGTAAGAAAAATGTAAGTATTTGCAATATTAATGGTATAATATTTACAGATATGATAATCAATAAGAGGAAAGGATGTTTATATAATGGAAAATGATTTAACAATGCAAGAGCTACTTGAGCAACAAGAGCAAGTGTTCAGCAAAGTGAAAGTTGGGGAATTGATAACTGGAAAAATAACTGCAGTGAGAAATGACGAAGTACAACTAGAATTAGGTTATGGGTTTGATGGAATAATACCTATAAGTGAATTAAATATAGAAAAAAATCAACCTATAGAAGATTTGTATCATATAGATGATGAAATAACTGCTATAATAACAAAAGTATCTCAAAAAGATGGAACAATAACTTTATCTAAGTTACAGTTAGATAGAAAAAAAGATTTTGCTGATTTACACAAAGCTTATGATGAACATAGAATAATAACTGTAAATGTTGAAAAAAATATAGAAAAAGGTGTATTTGCTAATTACAATACATATACATTTTTTATACCAATTTCTCAGCTTGACACAAAATTTATTACAGATACGTCTAAATTTGTTGGTCTTAACTTAGAAGTATATATAAAAGAAATGGATGCTAGAAAAAATAGATTTGTAGCATCTCATAGAGACGTATTACAAGAACGTATAAATAAAGAGAGAGAAGAAAGAAGAGTTCAAATTAAGGCAGAAAAGGAAGCCGAAAGAGCTAGAATTAAACATGAAAGAGAAGAAGAAAAAGCTCGTATTAAATTAGCTAAAGAAGAATTATTTAATTCTCTTGAAGTTGGTCAAAAAAGAAATGGTAAAGTAACAAAGATAATGCCTTATGGTGCCTTTATAGATATTGGTGGAATTGAAGGATTAGCACATATAAATAACCTAGCTTGGGCAAGAGTTGAAAGTGTTGAAGATGTTGTCTCTGAAGGCCAAGAAGTGGAAGTTTATGTATTAGATGTAAATCAAGAAACTAAAAAAATTGCACTAGCATTAAAAGATATAAACAACGACCCATGGGATTTAATAGCAAAAGAATTACAAGTTGATGATGTTGTTAATGCTAAAGTTCTTAGAATTATAGAAAAGGGAGCCTTTGTTCAAATCAAAGAAGGTGTAGATGCTTATTTACCAATTTCTGAATTGAGTGATACTAGAGTAGCTAAAGTTACTAATGTTGTTAATATTGGAGACGAAATTAAAGTTAAAATTCTTGATTTTAAACCAAAAACTAAGAGAATGTTAGTTTCAATAAAAGAGGCAACTAGAGAACCAGAAGAAGATATAACAGAGTTTTTAGAAGTAGAAGAATCTCTAGGAAGTATTGGAGAATTATTTAAAGATAAATTTAAAGACTTAGAAATATAAAATAATCAAAAAGGGGGGCTGTTTTAAAACATTACTCTGTCTATTTTGACAGCTTTAGTTTTAAAATAGCCCTTTAACTATCTACAAAATTTATATAAGATATTAGGAGGAAAATTAATGAAAAAAGCTATTATAGATGTACATTGTCATACTTTAATAAGTGGACATGCACATAGTACTTTTAAAGAAAACGTTGAAGAAGCAATTCAAAAAAATATAAAATATTTAGGTATATCAGATCATGGTCCTAATATGCCAGGAGGACCACATCCATTTTACTTCTATAATTTACATCTACTTCCACGTCAAATACAAGATTTAAGGATTCTTAGAGGTATAGAAGGAAATATCATGGATTATGATGGAAACTTAGATGTTCCAGAAGATATGCTACAACATTTAGATTATATAATTGCAAGTTTGCATAGACCTTGTATAGCTTCAGGTACAAAAGAAGAAAATACAAATGCTATTTTAAAAGTGATGGATAAACCTAAAGTAAAGATAATTGGGCATCCAGATGATAGTAGATACCCTTTAGATTATGAGTCTATAGTAAAAAAAGCAAAGGATAAAAATATTCTTTTAGAAATAAACAACTCTTCATTAAGTTCGAATTCTCATAGAACTGGAACTTGGGAAAATGCAAGTGAAATGTTGCTGTTATGTAAACAATATGGTGTAAGAGTTATTCTTGGTACAGATTCTCATATATGTTATTCTATAGGTGAATTTGAAAGTGCAGAGAAAGTTTTAAAATCAGTAAATTTTCCAGAAGAACTAGTAATAAATTATCATGAAGATGAAATTGTAGAGTTTTTTAATATAAATTTTTAGAGTTTTAGGAGTGAGAAAATTTGAGTAAAAATAAGTTTATCTATATGAATTATTATGACAATGGTTATTTCAAAAAGGGAATGATTATAAATATGGTTTTAGCCCTTATAATCTTGGCCACAATTTTTATATATTCAACAACATTTTTATATCTTTTATGTATAATAACAGCAGTTTTTCTTTTTAAACAAGGTCGTGATTTTTCAAATAGATATAAGGGAAAAGTATATCTTACTCTTGATAATCATTCAATATCAATAAATAATCAATGTATCTTCAGTATAAAAGCTAGAAAAAATCAAAAATTTAATTATAAAGTAATAGAAAAAATAGAAGTGACAAAAAATATATTAAATGTATATGCTGATAATTTTAATTACAAAGTTAGATTAAATGCGTTGAGTTTGGAAGATGAAAAAAAATTATTGAGTATAATAGATGAAAAGATAAAAAAATTTAAGGAGTAATACCATACTATTTTCAATCGTTAGCATGATTTAGAAGATTACTTGACAAAAATAAATAATAAAAAAATACAGATAATTATTTTTTTGTGTTGACAATACATTTTAATGTGTATATAATAACTATTAAATCAAAATATTTAGAAAATTTAAATGATTTAAAAAGCGATGAATAGAAGTAGTAAGGAGCATGAAACTTCCAGAGAGCTAAAGTATGGTGTGATTTAGCAGTTGATAATTCTGAACTTGTCTAGGAGCTGTTTCCTAAGTTTTAAAATTTAGGATAACCGTATTTCCACGTTACAGGAAAAATAGTTATTATAATAATTAGTAGTAACTATTACTAAGGGAGCTTTTTAAAAAGCTAAATAGAGTGGTACCGCGAGCAAAACCTCGTCTCTAGTTTTACTAGAGATGAGGTTATTTTTATTCTAATGATAAATTTAACATTTGTACTTATGAATTAAAAAGGGGAAGAATTGCGTCGATATAAGGTATACTGAATACAAAAAACAAAGAAGAGGGGGAATAACATGAAATATGGAAAGTATAAAAAATATAATAGAATGAAAATGACAAATCGTAAATGGCCAGATAATGAAATAACAAAAGCTCCAGTTTGGTGTAGTGTCGATTTAAGAGATGGAAATCAATCACTACCAACACCTATGAATGTAGAAGAAAAAGTCAGAATGTTCAAAATGATTTTGGATACAGGATTTAAAGAAATAGAAGTAGGTTTTCCATCAGCATCAAATACAGAGTATACATTTTTAAGAAAGTTAATAGATGAAAATATGATTCCAGATGATGTAACTATACAAGTACTTACACAATCCAGAGCTCATCTTATAGAAAAAACATTTGAATCAGTAAAAGGATGTAAGAAAGCAATAATACATTTATATAACTCTACATCTGTTCTTCAAAGAGAAGTGGTTTTTAATATGAGTAAACAAGAAATCATAGATATAGCAGTTGGGGGAGCAAAATTATTCAATGAAGAAGCAAAAAAATATCCTGAAACAGATTTTATTTTTGAATATTCACCTGAAAGTTTCACAGGTACAGAAATGGACTATGCACTTGAAATATGTGAGGCAGTTATAGATGTGTGGAAACCAACACCACAAAAGAAAGTTATAATAAATCTTCCATCAACAGTAGAAATGGCAACACCAAATGTATATGCAGACCAAATAGAATGGTTTTGTGAAAATATAAGCTGTAGAGATTCTATTATAATGAGCTTACACACTCACAATGATAGGGGGACTTGTACAGCGGCAAGTGAGCTTGGGTTATTAGCTGGAGCAGATAGACTTGAAGGTACATTATTTGGAAATGGTGAAAGAACTGGAAATATGGATATAGTAAATGTGGGTCTTAATCTTTATACACAGGGAATAAATCCAGAGTTAGACTTCAGTAATATCGATAAAATGATAGAAATATATGAAGATTGTACAAAACTTACAGTACATGACAGACATCCATATGCAGGAAATCTTGTACATTGTGCTTTTTCAGGTTCTCATCAAGATGCTATTAGAAAAGGTATGATAGCAATTAATACTAGAAATGATGGTTGTTGGGAAGTTCCATATCTACCAATAGACCCTCATGATATAGGTAGAGAATACAAAGAAATTATTAGAATAAACAGTCAATCAGGAAAAGGCGGAGCTGTTTATATAATGGAAACAGATTATGGTTTCATGATACCTAAAAATATGCATTCTCATTTTGGAAATGTAGTTAAAATGGAATCTGATAGAATAGGAGAAGAACTTAGTAGTGAATCAATATTTAACTTATTTAAGAAGGAATATATTGATGTTGAGAGTCCTTATAAAGTTAAGAAGTATAAGATAAAATCAATGGATGAAATAAATTATGAGAATGATGATTCTGATGATACTAATATGATTGAGATGACTGCAAGAGTAACCTATATGGGTAATGAACAAAGAATTGTTGGAATAGGAAATGGTCCTGTAGATTCATTTAACAACGCATTAAAACAATGTGGCATGAAAGATTATAAATTTAGATATTATTGGGAACATGCATTAGAGGAAGGTTCACATTCAAGAGGTGTAGCCTATGTTGGAATAGAACATAATGATAAAGTTTATTTTGGGGTAAGCATATCAGAAAATATAAACACAGCAGCTATTAATGCTCTTATGAATGCAATAAATAAAAGTTATATTGAGGAGGAAGCAGAAAATGGGGATGACTATGACGCAGAAAATCTTAGCGAAACATGCTAATTTAAATGAGGTTAAGAAAGGACAATTGATTGAAGCAAACCTAGATATAGTTTTAGGAAATGATATAACATCACCAGTAGCTATTAGAGAGTTTGAAAAGTTAGGAATTGAAGAGGTTTATGATAAGTCTAAAGTGGCAATAGTTTTGGACCATTTTACACCTAATAAAGATATAAAGAGTGCAGAGCAGTGTAAGTTTACAAGAAGTTTTGCAAAATCCAAAGGAGTGGTCAATTTCTTTGATGTAGGAGATATGGGAATAGAACATGTTCTTCTTCCTGAAAAAGGTATAGTAACAGCAGGAGATGTAATCATAGGTGCCGATTCTCATACTTGCACATATGGAGCATTAGGCGCTTTTTCCACTGGCGTAGGTTCAACTGACATGGGAGCTGGGATGGCTACAGGAAAATGTTGGTTTAAGGTACCTAGTGCAATAAAATTTGTCCTAAAGAATAAGCCAAATAAATGGATAACTGGAAAAGATGTGATACTTCATATAATAGGGAAGATAGGTGTTGATGGAGCACTTTACAAATCTATGGAATTTTGTGGAGATGGAGTAAGTAATCTATCTATGGATGATAGATTTACTATTTGTAATATGGCAATAGAAGCAGGAGCTAAAAATGGAATTTTTCCAGTAGATGATAAAACTATAGAATATATAAATTCACATAAGTGTACAACAACAGAAAAAGTTGTAAATGTATACGAAGCAGATGAAGATGCAATTTATGATGAAATATATGAAATTGACTTAGCTGAATTAAAAGAAACAGTAGCTTTTCCACATCTTCCTGAAAATACTAAAACAGTAGATGAGATTGAGAAAGATATAAAGATAGACCAAGTTGTAATAGGCTCTTGTACAAATGGAAGAATATCAGACCTTGAAATTGCAGCTGAAATCATGAAAGGTAAAAAAGTTGCAGATGGAGTTAGAGTAATGATATTTCCTGGAACTCAAAAGGTATATCTTGAAGCAATAGAAAAAGGCTATATTACTACCTTTATAGAAGCAGGAGCAGCTGTTTCTACACCAACATGTGGACCATGTCTTGGAGGTCATATGGGTATACTTGCAGCAGGAGAAAGGTCAGTTTCAACAACAAATAGGAACTTTGTAGGAAGAATGGGTCATGTTGATTCAGAAGTGTATCTTGCTAGTCCAGCTGTAGCAGCAGCATCAGCTATAACTGGAAAAATATCAAAACCATCAGAAATAATTTAAGGGAGGTAAAGTTTATGATTGCTAATGGAAGGGTTTTTAAATTTGGTGATAATATAGATACAGATGTAATAATACCAGCTAGATATTTAAATATAGCTGATTATAAGGAATTAGCAACGCACTGTATGGAGGATATTGATGATAAATTTGTATCTAAAGTAAAGGTTGGAGACATTATAGTTGCAACTAAAAATTTTGGGTGTGGTTCATCAAGAGAACATGCTCCAATCGTAATAAAAGAAAGTGGAGTATCATGTGTAATTGCATCAACTTTTGCTAGAATATTTTTTAGAAATTCTATAAATATAGGGCTTCCAATACTTGAATGTGAGGAAGCTGCTAATAGTATAGAAGAAGGCGATACTATAGAAGTGGATTTTTCAACAGGTGTAATAAAAAACATAACAAAAGGAGCAGAATATAAGGCAGAACCATTTCCTGAGTTTATGCAAAATATCATAACAAATGAAGGTCTAATTAACTCAATAAAGGTAAACAGGGGGTAATGGTGTATGAATTGTAAAATAGCAGTCATAAAAGGTGATGGTGTTGGGCCAGAAATTATAGAAGAAGGTATAAAGGTCTTAAATAAAATCTGTTATAAATTTAATCATAAATTTGATTGTGAATATGTATTGGCTGGAGGATGTGCAATTGATGAAACTGGAGAACCTCTACCTGATAAAACTGTTGAAATATGTCGAAAAAACGATGCGGTATTACTTGGAGCTGTTGGAGGTCCAAAGTGGGATAAATGTAAGGGAGATACAAGACCAGAAGCAGGTCTTTTAAAATTGAGAGAATCCTTAGGTTTATTTGCAAATTTGAGACCAGCAACTATATATGAAAGTATAAAGGAATCTTCACCACTTAGAGCAGATATAGTAGAAAAAGGCATTGATTTTGTTGTTGTGAGGGAGTTAACAGGGGGCATTTATTTTGGAAAACGTGGAAGAAAGATTATTGATGGTGTTGAAGAGGCTTATGATGTAGAGGTATACAATGAAAATGAAATAAGAAGAATTGGAAGAAGGGCTTTTGAAATCGCTAGAAATAGAAAGTATAAACTTGTCAGTATAGATAAAGCAAATGTGCTTGAAAGTTCAAGACTTTGGAGAGGTATTATGGAGAGCTTAGCTAAAGAATTTGATGATGTAGAGCTATCACATATGTATGTTGATAACGCTGCTATGCAAGTTGTAAGAGACCCTAGCCAATTTGATGTAATAGTGACTAATAACATATTTGGAGATATAATATCTGACGAAGCATCCATGGTTACAGGTTCTATAGGTATGTTACCATCTGCATCACTTCGAGAAGATAGCTTTGGAATGTATGAGCCAATACATGGGAGTGCTCCTGATATAGCTGGAAAAGATATTGTAAATCCAATTGCAACTATTTTATCTGTGGCAATGATGTTAAGACATAGCTTTAATCTAGAAGATGAAGCTAAATGCATTGAAGATGCAGTACAAAATGTACTTAGAAAAGGATACAGAACTAGTGATATATATAATAGTATAGGAACTGTTGTTGGGACAAAGAAAATGGGAGAATTAATAGTAAATGAAATTTAGAATTATAGTTTAATTTATATAATACAATTGGGTCATATAATTGGGGGAATTAGTAAAAAATTTATTGTGGCATAGTTTTATATTTAGGGTATAAGATATATTTTATTTTTAAAGCACGATGTGATTTTAGGTAATTTTAATTACATAAAATCATATTGTGCTTTTTTTAGAAAATAATACTTTGGATTAAGATTTTAATGCTGAAATAGCCTATTTTTGCTTATTAGAAATTTGCAGGGATTTAATTAATATTATATAATATATTTTAGTATTATGAATATTAAGTGGCTATCAATATTAGTTAGGAGATGGAGTTTTTGGGAAAGTATAAGGTTTTAAAAAAGCAAAATAGTAGTAAATCTTGTTTAGTTTGTGGAACACAAAATGAATTAGGACTAAAAGCAGATTTTTATGAACTTGAAAATGGAGAACTTGTATCAATTTGTAATACAAAAGATTGGCATCAGAGTTATCCAGGGAGAGTTCATGGAGGTATGTCTGCTGCAATATTAGATGAGACTATTGGAAGAGCTGTAAGTATAAATGATGACCAAATATGGGGTGTGACAGTATCTTTGGAATTGAAATATAAAAAACCAGTACCAACAGATGCTACTATAAGAGTAGTTGGAAGGATAACTAAAGAAAATAGAAAATTATTTGAAGGTACAGGGGAAATAATTTTGCCAAATGGAGAGATAGCAGTAACAGCAACTGGAAAATATATGAAGATGCCTATTGGTCAAATAGCAGAAGGTGATTTTTCTGATGAAGAATGGTTTTTTGCTGAATCAGAAGAAAAAGTTGAATATATTGAACTTTAAGTAATTACATATTTGCTATGTCAAATGATATATCAAAAAATATAAAATTAAAAAATATAAGATAAAAATAACTTAGCTATACTAAAAAAAAATTCTTATAATAGCATTAAATTTATACGCTAAAAAAAATAATTTATATATTTAAAAAGTGTATTTTTTTTGGTGAATAAATTCAGAAAATTCAAACTAATGATAAGGTGCAAAATGGATGATTTCACAAAATATAGAAAATAAATTATATATAAAAAATAATTTTTATGTTGACATACTTAATTTAGCTTGATATTATAGATATTAAAAATAAGGACAGTAAACACACTATCCATATTACAAACTAAAAAAGGAGGGAATTATAATGAGTAAGAAATTATTTATTCCTGGTCCTATTGATGTTAGAGCAGAAGTCTTGGAAAAGATGGCTACACCAATGATAGGGCATAGAGGGAAAGATGCATCTATACTTCAAAAAAGTATAAGTGAAAAAATGCAAAAATTATTCTATACCAACAACACGATACTTTTATCCACGTCGTCCGGAACTGGTTTAATGGAAGGCTCCATTCGTTCCTGTACATCCAAAAAGGCAGCAGTATTTTCCTGTGGATCCTTTGGTGATAGATGGTACAAAATGGCAGTGGCTAATAATGTCCCAGCGGATATATTTAAAGTTGAATTAGGAGAGGCAACAACACCAGAAATGGTTGATAAGGTGCTTTCTACCGGAGAATATGATTTAATAACCGTAACTCACAATGAAACTTCAACTGGAATAAGAAATCCAATAGAAGAAATTGGAGAAGTTGTTAAAAAATATAAAGATGTGGTCTACTGTGTAGACACTGTAAGTTCAGCCGGTGGAATAAAAGTCGAGGTTGATAAGATTGGAATAGATATTTGTATAACATCATTACAAAAAGCACTGGGATTACCACCAGGAATGTCTATTTGCACATTTTCTCAAAAAGCAATCGATAGAGCTAAGCAAGTACCTTTTAGAGGAGTTTATTTTGATTTGTTAGAAATGTATGAATACTTAATCAAGAAAAACTACCAATACCCTTCAACACCATCTCTTTCTCACATGTTCGCTTTAGATTTCCAATTAGATAATATATTAGATGAAGGCCTAGATAACAGATTCAAACGACATGAAGACATGGCAAACTTAGTTAGAATCTGGGCTAAAAAACACTTCCAAATTTTTACCAATGAAAATCACTTATCCAATACACTTACTGTTATAGAAAATACTCAAGGTATTAGTGTATCAAATTTAAATTCAAAATTACAAGAACGAGGATTCCAAATAGCAAATGGTTATGGCAATTTAAAAGAAAAAACTTTTAGAATTTCACATATGGGTGACTATACTGTCGAAGATGTACAAGAATTATTAAATAATATTGATGATATATTAGGTTTTAATAAGTAATATTACAAAATTATGTGTATTTTAAGTTAAATTTAAAATATATAAAATAAAATGTGTTTTATGAAAATTACATATTAAATTTTTAACAAACATTAATAAAATTTGATATGACTTTAATAAAAAATATTTTGAAAATTATATGAATAGAAAGTGTAATTAAATAAAGTTTTTTAGTGATGAAAATACTTTAAAAAATAAAAATTGGAAAAATTAAGTGAATATAATTGGAGGCGTTTGTTATGTATAATATATTAATTACTGATGGAATAGAGAAAGATGCAGCGAGAAAATTGAGAGAGTTAGATTTTAATGTGATAGAGGAGTTTTATGAAAAGGATGTTTTAGGAGAGAAACTTAAAGATGTTGATGTACTTGTAGTACGTTCAGCTACTAAGGTTACTAAGGATGTAATAGACAAAGCATTAGAAGGTAAAAAGTTAAAATTGATAGTAAGAGGTGGAGTAGGATTAGACAATATAGATGTTAAATATGCAGAAGCTAATGGCATAAAAGTTATGAATACTCCAAATGCAAGTAGTATATCTGTTGCAGAACTTACAATAGGTCAATTATTTGTACTTGCAAGATTCATAAATACTGCAAATGTAACTATGAGAGATGGAAAATGGGAAAAGAAAAAATACAAAGGTACAGAAATTAATGGAAAAACATTAGGACTTGTAGGTTTTGGAAGAATTGCAAAAGAAGTTGCAAAGAGGGCAGAGCTATTAGGTATGAATGTTATATATACTGATATAATGGGTGAAGCGCAAGGCTTTAACAAATATAGATTCTGTGATATGGAAGAAGTTTTACAAAAAGCAGATTTCTTATCTTTACACATACCTTTTGATAAGAATAAGGGGGCAGTAATAACTGAAAAAGAAATAAATAAGATGAAAGATGGAGCTTATTTAATAAACTGTGCAAGAGGAGGTTTGGTTGACGAAAAAGATTTACTAAAAGCATTAGATGAGGGGAAATTATCAGCAGCAGCTATAGATGTTTATGAGCAAGAACCTACATTAAATCTAGATTTAGTAAATCACCCAAGAGTTTCTCCTACACCTCATATTGGTGCATCTACAGTAGAAGCTCAAGAAAGAATTGGAGAAGAAATTGTAAATGTGATTCAAGACTACTTTCTTGACTTCAACAATCTAATAGGGGTAGCATTATAAAATATTTTATACAATTAGGAGGAATTTAGTAATGGCAACGATTAAACCATTTAAGGCGATTAGACCAAATAAATATATAGTAGATAAAGTAGCAGCACTTCCTTATGATGTTATGAATAGTGAAGAAGCTAGAGAAATTGCAAAAGGGAATCCATATTCATTTTTGCATATAGATAAATCAGAAATTGATTTAGATGAAAATATAAATTTATATGATGAAAAAGTTTATTTAAAAGCACGAGAAAATTTGGATGAATTTCGAAAACAAGAAATTCTAGTAAAAGATGAAAAAGATTGTATATATATATATAAACAAGTTATGGATGGCAGAGCTCAAGTTGGTATAGTTGCATGTATATCAGTTGATGAAAGTTTAGATGGAACAATAAAAAAACATGAGTACACTAGACCAGAAAAGGAAGTTGATAGAACTAATCATATAAAATACTGTGATGCTAATACGGGAACTATACTTGTAACTTACAAACATCAAAGATTAATAGATGATATGATAAATGATTTTATGGATAATCATGAACCTTTATATGATTTTGTAACAGATGACAAGATAGAGCATACAGTGTGGAAGATTGATAGTGATGATATAATATGCAATTTAGTAAATGAATTTGGAAAATTAGATTATTTATATATTGCAGATGGTCATCATAGAACAGCTTCAGCAGAAAATGTAGCTAAAGAAATGAGAGCTAAAAATCCAAACTATACTGGAAGAGAAGAATTTAATTATTTTATAGCAATGATTGCACCAGATGAAAATCTAATGGTTTTAGATTATAATAGAGTTATTAAAGACTTAAATGGTTTAAATGAAGAAGAATTTATAAATAAAATAAAAGAAAATTTTGATATAGAACAAATGGAAGGTAAAGAAAAATATAAACCTGACAAAAAAGGAACTTTCGGGATGTATCTAGGTGATAAATGGTACAAAATGAAGGCAAATAAGAATTTGTTAGACATAGAAGACCCAGTTGACTCATTAGATATTTCTATACTACAAAATTATGTGATTGATTCTATTTTAGGAATTGAAAACCCTAGAGTAGATAAGAGAATCGATTTTATTGGTGGAATTAGAGGTATTGAGGAATTAGAAAGAAGAGTTAATGAAGATATGAAGGTAGCGTTTGCAATGTATCCTACTAGTATTGAGGATTTAATAAGCGTAGCAGATGCAGGCAAGATAATGCCAGCTAAGTCAACATGGTTTGAACCTAAGGTAAGATGTGGACTATTCTTACACGAAATAAATGAATAATTAATAAAGTTAAAGGCTAAAAAGTAAACTTTACTACTTTTTGGCCTTTAATTTTTTATTAAAAATAATAGTATATTAATTGTAAATTATAAGAGATAATTTTTCTAAAAAAGTTATCTTTTTTTAGGTTTCTATATGGGAAAAATTTACATTTGACAGGAATACAGCAATATTGTGTGTTATAATTTAGAATGGAAATTTGTACAGATAGTATTTATGATAAACCTTGAAAGCTATTTTTTATTATTATAGACTATATTGTTATATGAGCAAAAGTGGAAAAATAAAAGGATATTAAAGTGACAGGCTAGAATTATTATTCGGAAACTAAGTTTCAAGTATGAGTATGAAACTTATACTTAGTTAAATTGTTTGAGGTGTTTATAAGCATGAAAAGAATTATAAGGAATTTATTAATATAAGTATTATAAAAGAGAATAATTTTTATATATTAATTAATATATAATTATTAAAGGAATGTAAAATAAAAATTTTATAGATAAATTTAAATATATGTTGTTTGATTCTAATATAGGAAGAAATAAAATATGTATTAAAATAGGAAGAGATAATATAAATAAGTGCAAGGGTTTACAAAATAGCTTAACAATAATTTGATTTATAGTTGTGAGGTTTATTTTTTCTTTAAATCACTTCCTATTGAAGAATTAAATAATATAAACATATAATATATTATATATAATGAGGATGTGAGTATGGGTGAACAGACTAAAGCCAAAACTTTTAGGTATTAGTGTCTTGTTTATTATAATTATTTTAACCTGTGGGGCTATTTTTAAGTTTAAGTTTAAATTGGATAATACATTGAAAGAGACCACATATACATATTTGTCAGAATTTACAGAGCATAATATAATTAATCTTAAGACAAAACTTAGTGGTCAATTTGACATGCTTGAATCTATTGCTAGTTTTATGGGAAATTTAGATAATATAAATAATGAGATGATGATTAATTTAATGGAGTCTGGAGTAAAGCGAAGTTCTTTAATTAGAATGTCTATTTCTGCACTAGATGGAAAAAGTTATTCTAATGATGGAATCATTAGTAATGTAAAAGATAGAGATTATTTTAAAAAAGCTAAAAATGGTGAAAGAAATATATCAGAATCTTTAAAATCTATTATTGATAAAAAAGAAATAATAGTTTTAGCTACCCCTATTTATAAAGATGGAAAAGTAGCAGGTGTTTTAAGTGGAGCTTATGATTCAACAAAATTAAATGAATTGTTGGGGTTATATGCATTTGATAAAAAAGCACACGTTTATATTGCCAAAAAAAATGGAGATGTAATTGCTCAAAATTCAAATGAAAATAGTAAAATATTATCATGTATATTTAAACTTTTTAATAATGATAATTGTGATGAAGTAAATTGTTTAAAAGATATAAAAGAAAATATGAAAAATAATAAATCTGGATATTCTAACTATAATTTAGATAATAAGAAATTTATGTTAAATTATCAACCACTTGGAATTAATGATTGGTATATTTTTTCTGTTGTACCAAATGAAGTAGTATCTATTCAGTCAGATAATATTTCATTTGATGTATATATATTTGCGCTAGAAATATTATTAGTTATATTAATTTTTGTGGTATATATAGCTTATATTATAAATAACAATACTAAGACTATTATAAATGAAAAAGAAAAATTCAAGGCACTTACTGATAATATATTAGGTGGTGTTAAAAACTGCTTGAAAGATAAATATATGACTATGACCTATGTAAGTCAGGGGTTTTTGGAACTTACAGGTTATTCTGAAGAGGATTTAGATATAGTTTTTAAAAACAAATTTAAAAATATGATTTATAAAGAAGATGTAGACAAGGTTAATAGTATTGTTTTGAATCGATTAAAAAGACAGGATAAAATTGAAGTTGAATATAGAATTGTAAAAAAAGATGGAAGTATAATTTGGGTTTTAGATAGAAGCAAATCTATAAAAGATAGTAAAGGGAATGAATATATACAGGGAGTTTTAACTGATATAACAGAACTCAAGAAAATACAAGAAGAATTAGACTCAAAAATGTTTGAAATAGAGACTATTAATGATAGCATTGTTGGTGGAATAGTGATAACTGAGATAAATGATGATTTTGATAGTATATATTTAAATGAAGGTTATTTAAATATGATTGGATACACACGTAAACAGTTAGAAGATGAATTAGATAATAAATTAATTAAGCTGATTTTCAGAGATGATAGAGCTGGAATGATTGATGATATAAATAAGCAACTTAAAGTAAATGATACATTTGCATGTGAACGAAGAGTTGAAAAACGAGATGGTAGCATTATATGGATTTTATTAAAAGGAAGAAAAATAGTTGATGAAAGTGGAAACTCAGTACTATGTAGTGTAATTGTCGATATTACTTCTGCTAAATTATTAGAACAAGAGCTTAAAAAGAGTGAAGAACGTCATGAGATTATTATAAAGCAGACACAAAATATTATAGTTGAATGGAATATAGAAAAAGACCAAATGAGTATTTCTCCTAATTGGTATAATAAATTTGGCTATGACCCTATAACTAAAAATGCAACTAAAAATATAATCAAATCAGTTGACATATATCCTGATGATATAGATAAGTTTATTTCATTAACCAATCTTACTTCATCAGGCAGTGAATATGAGGAGTGTGAGATTAGACTTAGAGTTAGAGATACTACTTATGCATGGTTTAGTATAAAAGCAACGACACTGTTTGATGATAATGGAATACCTTATAAAGTTGTAGGTAGTTTAACTGATATTGATGAATCAAAGCGAGAAGCTGAAAAATTAAAAGAGAGAGCGGAAAAAGACCCACTAACAGGCTTATATAATAAAAAAGCATCACAAGCACTTATAGAAGAATATATAACATTGGATAAAAACAGACAAGGGACTTTAATGATTATTGATATTGATGACTTTAAAGGTATAAATGATAATTTAGGTCATTTATATGGTGATGCTGTATTAAGTGAAATTGCAAGTGATTTAATAAATTTATTTAGAGCATCTGATATAGTAGGAAGAATTGGTGGAGATGAGTTCATTGTTTTTATGAAAGATATTTCTGAAACAAGAGATATTATGAACAAAGCAGAGGAATTGGTCAAAACGTTTGAGAGGTCTTTTGTAGGTAAAGGATATAATTATAAAATATCTTTGAGTGTAGGAATTGCTAGATTTCCAAAAGATGGCATAGAGTACATGCAGTTGTTTAGAAATGCAGACATAGCTCTTTATTCAGCTAAGGGGAAAGGAAAGAATCGTTATGCCTTGTATGATAAAAAAATTGATAAAGTACAATACATAGCAAATACAAGAAATACAGATGAAAATACCAGTATAGAAAGGTCTTTTAAGGAGCATATTACAAATTATATATTTGATATACTGTATGAATCAAATAATATAGAAATGGCTGTAAATTTGATTCTTGATATTGTGGGTAAACATTTTAATGTGAGTCGTGTCTATATATTTGAAAACTCGGATGATAACCTCTACTGTAAAAATACATTTGAATGGTGTAATGAAGGAATAACACCAGAAATTGATAATCTTAAGAATATTTACTATGGTCATTTAGGTAATTATCTTTTAAATTTCAATGCAGATGGATTGTTTTATTGTAATGATGTTGATAATCTCAATAGCGATTTAAAAAATTTGCTTAAAGCACAAGGGATATGTTCAATATTACAATGTAAAATTTTAGAAGGTAATGAATTTAGAGGTTTTGTAGGATTTGATGAATGTTCATATAATCGTATGTGGACTAGTGATGAAGTGGATACATTGACATTTATTTCTAAGATGCTCAGTATGTTTTTATTAAAAATGCGTATCCAAAGTAAGCTAGAGAACTCTTTAGAAGTTCAAAAGTCTGTAATGGATAACATGGACATATGGGCTTATGTTGTTGATAGAAATACATATGAACTGTTATTTATCAATAAAAAGATGCTTGAGTCAGCACCAGATACACATGTAGGTGATTTATGTTATAAAGCACTATGGAACAATCAGAATAAACAATGTAGGAAATGCCCTATGAGCTGTTTAAAAGATGGAACTGATACTTATAAATCATTTATGCGTAACAGAAAGTTTGGTGTAAATGTAAACATAACAACAACTGCTTTAAAATGGTTTGATGGTAAAGATGCATGCTTAATATTTGGTAGTGAAGTAAATAGTGTTGAGTCTGAAGCAAATATTTAGATGAGCTTCTTGTAAAGATTTCCTAACTAATTGAATAAAACGTTTAAATTACTGTATTATTGAATAAAACGTTTAAATTACTGTATTATAGATTTACTTAAAATCACAATTTTGATTTATTGAACCTAAAACGTTCATATAAATTATTTAAGTTGTGGTTTTAAGTATTTTTTGTGTTATAATTAAGCGTTAAGAACAAAATTAAAAGATACTTTTAATTTTAAGAAAGTATTTGTTAAATATACATTGAGCAGGTGATGATATGGAAAATAGGTTTTTACCAATAAGTAAACAAGATATGATAGATAGAGGATGGGAAGAGCTAGACTTTGTGTTGGTTACAGGTGATGCATATGTAGACCATCATAGTTTTGGTACAGCAATAATATCTAGAGTTTTAGAGAATGCTGGATATAAGGTAGGTATAATAGCACAACCAGATTGGAAGACTACAGATGATTTTATGAAATTAGGAAAGCCTAGACTTGGGTTTTTGGTTAATGCAGGGAATATGGATTCAATGGTGAATCATTACTCAGTGAGTAAAAAGCATAGAGATAAGGATATGTATTCTCCTGGTGGAAAAATGGGTTATAGGCCAGATAGAGCTACAATAGTCTATTGTAATAAAATAAGAGAAGCATATAGCGATGTTGCAATAGTAATAGGAGGAATTGAAGCTAGTCTAAGAAGATTTGCCCATTATGATTATTGGAGTGATAAGGTTAGAAAGTCAATGTTGATAGATAGTGGAGCAGACTTATTAGTTTATGGAATGAGTGAAAAGCAGATTGTGGATGTAGCTAATGCACTTAATGATGGATATGACCCAAAGTATATTAGACATATTGATGGGACATGTTATGTTTCAGATACATTAGAAGAAATATACGATAACTATATATTGATTCCCTCATATAAAGAAATATGTGAAGATAAAATGAAATATGTAGAGGCTTTTAAAATTCAATATGATGAACAAGACCCATTTAGAGGAAATATAATTGTTCAACCTCATGGAAGTAAGTATTTAGTTCAAAATAAGCCAGAGAAGCCTCTAAATAGAGAAGAATTGGATGAAGTTTATGGATTACCATATCAAAAAACATATCATCCTGTATATGAGAAATCTGGTGGTATACCAGCTATAGAAGAAGTAAAATTTAGCATAGTAAGTTCAAGAGGGTGTTTTGGTAGTTGTTCATTTTGTGCAATAACATTTCATCAAGGAAGAGCTGTTCAAAGTAGAAGTGAGAAATCAATTATTGATGAAGCAGTAGGAATAACAAAATTAAATGATTTTAAAGGATATATACATGATGTTGGAGGGCCAACAGCTAATTTTAGAAGACCAGCATGTAACAAACAAATTACTAAAGGTGCATGTAAAAATAGACAATGTTTATCTCCATCACCATGTAAAAACTTAGATGCAGACCATAGTGAGTATCTACATTTACTTAGAGCTGTAAGAAAATTACCTAACATAAAAAAAGTGTTTGTACGCTCTGGTATTAGGTATGATTATGTAATGGCAGATAAAAATAATAAGTTTCTTAGAGAGCTAATAGAACATCATGTAAGTGGTCAATTGAAGGTGGCTCCAGAACACATATCAGAAGAAGTTTTAGAATATATGCAAAAGCCAGCAGGAAAAACTTATGATAAGTTTAGACAGAAATTTTTTGCTATAAATGAAGAGTTAGGTAAAAAACAATATTTGATACCATATTTAATGTCTAGTCATCCAGGGTCTACATTAAATAGTGCTATAGAGTTAGCTGAATATTTGAGAGATACTCATTATCAACCAGAGCAAGTTCAAGATTTTTATCCAACTCCTGGAACACTGTCAACTACAATGTTTTATACAGGAATAGACCCACTTACAATGAAGCCAGTTTATGTTCCAAAATCAAAACGTGACAAAGCAATGCAAAGAGCTTTATTACAGTATAGAGCACCTAGAAACTATGATTTAGTATATTCTGCATTAGTTGAAGCTGGAAGAGAGGATTTGATAGGTTTTGGACATCGATGTCTGATAAAACCAAAGGATGAGAAACCTTATTTTAATAGAAATAATTCTAATAAAAATAAGTCTAAGACTTCTACTGAAAATAAAAAATATAATGCAAATAATAGAAACAATAAAAAACAACAAAAAAGTCCAAGTAAGAGAAAGAAAAAATATTAAAATAGAGTATAGGTAAATAAAAATATTTAAATAAGAAGGATTATTCGATAAATTAACAGAAATTAATATAAATAAATATAATTATTTTATAAAAAGTTAGTTTTGGGAGGACGAGATGAAAAAGTATATTTATATAATGTTATCAGCAGCATTAAGTGTAATTTTTTTAGTGGGGTGTTCACAAGGACAAAATGAAAAGCCAAAAGAAGAACCAGCAGTTGTTAAAGAAGTAAAGGTGGCTGTTCCAGATGGATTGCCAGCGGTAGCAGTAGCTAAATTAGCAAATGAAAATCCAGCAATTAAAGATGGATATGAAACAATGTATAGCATTGAGAAAACACCAGAAGCAATTTCTACTAGAGTAATGAAAAAAGATGTAGATATAGCTATAGTTCCGTCAAATATGGCTGCAATAGCGTATAATAAAACTTCAAGTTATAATATAGTTGGTACTGTAGGTATGGGGTCGCTTTATTTAGTATCAACAGATGATATAAAGGATTATTCTGATTTAATTGGGAAAGAAGTTGGATGTACAGGGAAAGGTCTTACTCCAGATATAACGATAAGAAGTCTTTTATCACAAAAGGATATAAGTCCAGCAGATATAAATTTTAATTATGTAAATTCTGCAAGTGAACTAGTACCGTTATTGGCTACAGGAAAAATTACAACAGGGATTGTTCCAGAACCTGCACTTAGTGCTTTAATGTCCAAGAATCCAGATATAAAAATTATAAAAAGTTTAAATGATTCATGGAAAGAAGTAAGTGGTTCAAAAGATGGATATCCTCAATCTACATTAATTATAAAATCTGATTTTTTAAGAGACAATAAAGAATTTGTAGATTCTTTTTTAGGACAATTATCAAATAGTGTAGATTGGGCAAATAAAAATCCTGAGGAATTAGGTAAATA
Organism: Clostridioides sp. ZZV15-6388; assembly: GCF_020657755.1. Taxonomy (NCBI): domain Bacteria; kingdom Bacillati; phylum Bacillota; class Clostridia; order Peptostreptococcales; family Peptostreptococcaceae; genus Clostridioides; species Clostridioides sp. ZZV15-6388. The sequence continues at coordinate 39,297 of NZ_JAGWCU010000032.1, forward strand.
TTCTGAGAAGATAAAGATATCTACTGAACCTAAAATAATAGGAAAAGCTCTTGAAAGGGCTAATTTAAAGTACATTCCAGTTAAAGATATGATTAATGATTACAAAAACTACTATGAAAAATTAGCTAACTTTGATGATAAGACGGTAGGAGGCAAAGTACCAGATGAAGCAATATACTTTGTTGAAAAATAAGAAAATTAAAGAACAATTTATAGACAAATTAGAGGTAACACTTTCTTGTGTTATCCTCTTATTTTTGTGGCAAATTATTGCTTTAAAAATTAACAATGATATATTCTTACCAACAATAAATCAAGTCTTTGATAGTATTAAAGAAATCGTATTGAATTCTAATTTCTATATAGACATACTTTATTCAATAGGTAGATGTTTTTTTAGTTTTTTATTTGCTTTGATTTTTGCTATCATATTGTCAATAATAGCATATTTAAGCAGGATTTTTAGAAATTTATTAAAGCCAATTAATGCTCTAGCACGTTCAATACCAACGATGATATTAGTAGTAATAGCACTAATTTGGTTTGAAAAAGATAGTACACCTTTTATAGTTGGGTTTGCTATAGTTTTTCCAATATTATATGATAGTGTTTTAGGAGCAATATTGAATATTGACAAGAATTTATTAGAAATGGCAAGTGTGTATAAGATAAGGTTTATAGATAAGGTATTGAAAATTTATTTACCAGCTATAAAATTTCAAATTATATCTATATTAGTATCGACATTTTCACTAAGCTTAAAAGTTGCTATAGCAGGAGAGGTATATAGTCAACCTACATATGGTATTGGGACTATGATACAAACTGAAAAAATTAATTTTAATACATCTGGGATATTTGCATGGATAATTATAATAGTTTTAATTTCAGTCATTTTACAAGTAGCTCAAAAATTTTTGTCAAGGAGAGCTTTTTTATGGAAAAGATAAGGTTAAGTATTGAGAATATAAATAAAAAATATGATAATCATATTATATTTAAAAATTTTAATATTGATTTTTACATAGATAATGTTAACTGTATACTTGGGAAGTCTGGATGTGGGAAAACTACTCTCTTAAATATAATAAGTGGTATTATAAAAAATGATACTCATAATTTAAATATTAAAGAAAATTCAAATAAAATTGGGAGTAAGTTAGAGGTAAGTTACATATTTCAAGAAGACAGGCTAATAGATTGGCTAACTGTAGAAGAAAACATAAAGATAGTTGTAAATAAATATTACAGTAAAACTCAACTAGATAAAATTTGTGATGAATATTTAGATTTGGTTGGAATTATTAAATATAAAAATTTTTATCCTCAGATGCTTAGTGGGGGCATTAGACAAAGAGTAAACATTGCTAGAGCTTTTATTTATCCATCAAAGACTATTATAATGGATGAACCTTTTAAATCAATTGATGCAAAGAATAAACAAATAATAATGGATAATTTTAAAAATATACTTAAAAAAGAAAAAAGAACTGTGTTATTTGTAACTCATGATATTGAAGAAGCATTATTTTTAGCAGATAATATATTTATTTTAGGAGACTCTCCTATGATAATAAAAAAAGAACTAAAAAATTCTAGTGAATTGGAAAAAAATGAAGTTTTGAAGTTAATATAGAGTTATAATAATATTGTTGTTTTAAAATATAATTATTTTAACTATAATACTCTATTAAAATAGTACAGAATATTCGAAAATATAGATAATGTTCGTATTTTATAAAAAGGAAGTGAATGTATGATTAAAGTAAAAACTAATGCTATGAGAATTTTAGATTCAAACAAAATTGATTATAAGGTACTATCTTATGAAGTCAAAAGTGAACATGTAGATGGTGTTGAGGTAGCACATGATATAGGAAGAGATGTAAATGAAGTATATAAGACTCTAGTAACTCAAGGAGTTAGTAAGAATATTTATGTATATGTAATACCAGTACATGAAAGTTTAGACTTAAAAAAAGCTGCAAAAGTAGCTAAAGAAAAAAGTGTGGATATGATTCATGTAAAAGATATAAATAAGCTTACAGGATATATTAGAGGTGGTTGTTCTCCTGTAGGGATGAAGAAGCTTTATAAGACTTTTTTAAATGAAAGTGCAAAACAATTAGATACAATTATAGTAAGTGCTGGTAAAATAGGATACCAAATAGAATTATCGCCACTTGACTTACAGAAACTTATAAAAGTAGAGTTTGCAGATTTAATAAAAAAATAGGTATTGTAGATAGAAAATTAATGACAAAAAAATTATATAATTAATAAAATAAATAATGACTTAAAAATAAACATTTAACTACTATTATGTAATTGATATAAAAATATTGAGAAATTTTAAAAATGATGGTAAAGTGTAAATATGATTACGAATATTTTTTATAAAGTAATGGAGGGATGTTCGCTTGAGGAAGATAAAATCTGAACAAATTGTTGAACAAGTAAAAAAACTTTGCATAGAAGCTAGTTTATACTTAGGAGATGATGTCTTAAGCTGTATAAAAGAGAAAGCTAAAACTGAAAAAAGTGAAGTTGGAAAAAACATATTAAATATATTAGTTGAAAATGCTGAAATAGCAAAGAAAAAAAATATACCAATATGTCAAGATACTGGTATGGCTGTATTTTTTGTTGAAATAGGACAAGAGGTTTTAGTTGAAGGAGATACAATTACTGACGCTATAAATGAGGGAGTAAGACAAGGATACGAGGAAGGATACTTGAGAAAATCTGTTGTAAGTCCAATTAGCAGAATAAATACAAAGGATAATACTCCTGCCATTATTCATTATGAAATGGTAAAAGGTGATGAAATTAAAATAGAGTTTGCTGCTAAGGGATTTGGAAGCGAAAATATGAGTAAAATGAAGATGTTAAAGCCATCAGACGGATTAGAAGGAATTAAAAAATTTATTATTGATACAGTTTCAGAAGCTGGACCTAATCCATGCCCTCCTATGGTAATTGGAGTTGGTATAGGTGGAACAGTAGATAAATGTGCTCAAATAGCTAAAAAAGCACTTTTTAGAGAACTAGGTGAATTTAATGAAGATGAAAATATTGCAAAATTAGAAAGTGAACTATTAGCCTCTATTAATAAATTGGGTATAGGACCTCAGGGGTTAGGAGGAACTACAACAGCTTTAGGTTTAAATATAGAGACTTTTCCTACACATATAGCAGGTCTTCCTGTTGTTGTAAATATAAACTGCCATGCATCGAGACATAAAAAGGTAGTAATTTAGGAGGAAAAATAAAATGATAAAGATAACTACACCTGTAAGTGAGATTGATATAGCTAAATTAAATTGTGGAGATACAATTAGTCTAAGCGGTATACTTTATACAGCAAGAGATGCGGCTCATAAAAGATTGATAGATTGTATAAATAAAGGTGAAGAGTTACCATTCGATGTAAATGGTCAAGGTATATACTATGTAGGTCCTACTCCAACAAAACCAGGAGAAGTTATAGGAGCAGCAGGTCCAACGACGAGTTATAGAATGGATGATTTAACTATACCTCTTTTAGAGAGAGGTCTTAGATTGATGATAGGTAAAGGAAAAAGAAGTGAAGAAGTTATACAAGGCATGGAGAAGTATGGAGCAGTTTATCTTGCAGCAATAGGAGGAGCTGGTGCATACATTTCAAATTCGATAAAATCATGTGAAATTATTGCATATGAAGACTTAGGTGCTGAAGCTATAAGAAAGATTGTAGTAGAAGACCTTAAACTTACAGTAGCTATAGATAGTTATGGAAATAATATCTACGAGCAAGGACGAGCAATTTATGAATGTAAATAAATTTTGAAAATTTATATAAATACTAAAAATACAAAACAATTTAATTGTACACATTTTAAGGAGTTGTACTTAGAAAATAGAAATATATTTAAAACTTATGAACAATATCTAGAATATACAGGAATACATAAAGAAACAGATAATAGAAAAATAGTTATTTATACAAGGGTTTCAACCTCTAATCAAAAAGATGATTTAAAAAATCAAGTTGAATTTCTTAGACAATATGCCAATTCTAAAGGAATAATAGATTAAGAAAATACAAGAAAAAGATTAGAGAGGATGAAAATGTTGAAAAGAGCATACAAGATAGAGATTAACCCCTCTGATGAACAAAAATATAAAATACACAAAACTATTGGTGTATCAAGGTTTATATACAACTTCTATATTGCTCATAGTAAAGAGATTTATGAAAAAGAAGGAAAATTTGTGAGTGGTATGGACTTTTCTAAATGGATAAATAATGAATATGTACCTAATAATCAAGATATGAAATGGATTAAAGAAGTATCTTCTAAAGCTACTAAACAAGCTATTATGAATGGGGATAAAGCCTTTAAAGATTTTTTTAAAGGTGCTAAAGGCTTTCCTAAGTTCAAGAAAAAGAAAAATCAAGATGTAAAAGCATATTTCCCTAAGAATAATAAGACTGATTGGACTGTTGAAAGGCATAGAGTTAAAATACCTACTCTTGGGTGGGTAAGATTAAAAGAATTTGGATATATACCAATAAATTCAATAGTTAAAAGTGGTACAGTAAGTCAAAAATCTAATAGATACTATGTATCTATATTAGTTGAGGAAAATGATATTCGAGTATCTAAATGTACTAATGAAGGAATAGGTATTGACTTAGGAATTAAAGATTTTTTAATATGTTCAGATAAAAAGAAGTTTAAAAATATAAATAAAACTTCTACAGTTAAGAAAGT
>NZ_JAGWCU010000033.1:0-43431 GCF_020657755.1 Clostridioides sp. ZZV15-6388
TTATAACATATATTTAAAATCTAACTATTTAATTTTATATGTATTCTATTGTATAATATAAATTAGATTAATAAAATAGTTCGTCAAAGTAATTTATTTATTTGAAATTATTGTTTAAGTTTATAGATTTTGTATAAAATAAAATTATGTTATTAATTTTTAGCAATAAAATTTTTACTAGGAGAGATATATGAGAAGAAATAGTATCAATATAGCAGTAACAGCAGTTGTTACATCAATTTATGCAGTTTTAACTTTATCATTGGGATTTATAAGTTATGGACCAATACAATTTAGGATAGCCGAGATTATGATGCTTCTAGCATTTTTAGATAAGGGATATATAGTAGGTCTTACATTGGGTTGTTTTTTAGCAAATGTAATAGGTCCATATGGTGTACCTGATATAATTTTTGGAACGTTTGCCACATTTATAAGTGCAAGTTTAGTCTATATTACTAGTAAGTTAGGAGGTCAAAATAAGAGCACATTAATTATAGCTTCTATATGGCCTACTATTATAAATGCAATTGTAGTTGGACTAATGCTAAATATATTTTTTGGACTTCCTCTAATATTATCAATGATACAAGTAGGTTTTGGAGAATTTGTAGTAGTAACATTGGTAGGAGTACCATTCTTTTGTTTTTTAATGAAAAAATATAGAAATATCATTGACATTAAGTTTTAGAGTGAAGAACGTTATTTTGTAGATTGAAAATTAGTGTGGATTAAGGATAGTATTATTATAAGGGGGATTTTATTTGTCAAAGATGAAGAGATTAACTGATGTTTGGACATATATTAATGATAGGCAAAAGTTTACAATCAAAGAGTTGTCAGAAAAGTTTAATCTTTCAACTAAAACTATTCAACGATATTTAATAGAATTAAATAAAATGGGACTTCCAATTCAAGCAGAAAAAGGTAGAAATGGAGGTTATAGAGTATTAAACAATAGCTATATACCTCCTGTTATATTTACAGAAAAAGAAGTTATGTCTATAGTTTTTGCATTTAAGTCACTACAAGTTTACAATTTTTCACACATAAAAAAAGAAATTGATTCTATAATTAAAAAAATAAATTATAATCGTGAAAGTAGTGCAAAAATAGGTATAAACAACATTGAAAAATATATTGAGTTTATAGCTAATTATAGAAATATTGATATTAATATTGTAACTAAATTTTTCAAGGCTTCATCAAACTCTTGTGTTTTGAATATTCAATATAAATCTGGAAATCAATTGCTAGAGAAAAAAATATGCCCAATAGGTATATTTTTAAATGAAGGATTTTGGTTTTCGCCAGTGTATGACTATGAAAGTGATAGTATCACAATAATTCGTATAGATAAAGTACTAGAAATTAAAAAAGTAGGAGAATGCAAAAAGGCATGCATGAGTTTGAAAAAATGGCTAGATACAGTATATAGTAAGTTAAATGAAGAGATGGCAATTACTAATAAAACTAGTGAAATTGTCCACTTACATATATTACTCACAAAAGAAGGTATTTCTAAAATAACTAGAAGTTTTTTAGATTTGGATATAGAATTAAATGAAAATGGAAGTGGAACAATTAGTAAACTTATAAAGTATGAAGAAATAGATTGGTGGATATCTACATTATTTTCAATAGGAAAAGATGCTAAAGTTGTAGAACCAAAATTTATGAATAAATTACTTTATGATAAGGCTAAAGAGTTAAAATATTTTTATGAAGAAAATATGATATAATATTTAAAAATGTTAAAATTAAATAATTATTAAGGAGATACATATTATAATGGAAAATGTTAATAAGAATGCTAAGATAATTGGTGTTGGAGTTGAAGGTATTAGTATAATAGATGAAATAGAAGAAAAAGTAAAAATAAATATGGATATAGAAAGAATTACTATGAATCAAGAGGTTGAAAAAGAATATGTTAGAAGTCTTTTAGATGGAGTTGATATATTATTTTTAGCATATTCAACTGAAGATAAACAAAGTCGAGAAGTTATAAAAGCTATTTCATATATGTCTAATGAAAGACGAATTTTATCTATAGGTATAAATTCTTCAGAAGAAGAAAATAAAGATGACTTAGGAATTAATAGAGAATTTAAAGTCAATGAAAATAGTATTTTGAAATTTGTTGATTTGATGAATGTTATGATAGAGTCTATTTCAGATTCTTGTATGATAAATATAGATATAACTGATTTAAAAGAAGCTATTATAAGTGATAAAGGGATTAAGTACTCTTTTGAAGAATTTGAAGATTCAAAACAGCACAGTGAAATAGTAGATATTTTATTTGAAAAGATGGAACATTTTGGTGAAGAATTTATTGGGAAAAAAGGTATAGTTTTTGTTGAAGGAAATAATAAATTTTCACTAGTTGAATTAAATGATTTGATGAACAATATTCAAAATAAGGCAGAAGAAGGCTATGAAATGATATTTTCTTTATACTTAAAAGAAAATTTAGATGGAAAGATTAAAGTGGGAATGTTATATAATTAATGTATTTTAGATATTAAGGAGAAGTATATGTCTGAAAATATAAATGTTACAGAGTATTGGTTAATGGAAGAATTTTTTTATCAAGAGACAGACACACCACAAGTTTTTAAAGAAGAAAGCATAATTGCATTAGGATTTGATATAAAAATAAATTTAAAAAAAGTACTTAATATGGGAAAAAAATCCGAAAAATACATTAATGAGAACTGTAATGACAAAGATTTTATAAAAAAATTTATGTCAGTTAAAAAAGGAGATTATTTTCTATATAGGGCATATCAAAATGTAGAAGGAAAAATTAAGTATAGTGTCCTTATTGGTATTGTTGAAGAAAGTTTTGAAAATGGTTATGAATTAAGTCATATTTTGGGTCATACATTACCTATAAAATGGATGTACACATTTGATACAGTTTTAAATTGTAAAATATATACTAGTGAGTTTTATAAATTAAATAATGAAGATATAAATACATATTTAGACATTATTAAATTACAAGATAATAAATCATTAAAAAAAAGAATAGAAGAAAGTGACAATAATAAATGGTACCTAAAAAACTATTATTATATAGATGTAGATAAGTGTGTGGAGAATGAAGAACTATTTATTCAACCTACTAATTTAGAACAATTAGAAAACTTGAAAAATATAAATACAGATGATTATATTCTAGTATATAATAGCGAAAAAGTAATTTACGAAAATGACCATACAATGAAAAGCTTATTTGGTGTTTGTCAAGTTAAAGAAGGTTTTGATAAAGATAAAATAACTACTTCAGAAGGTGGATGTTTTTTACCTGTAGAATGGCTAGAAAATGAAAAAGAGAATATTGATGGAAATGCATGGGTTATCTTTAAAAATAATAATTTAGTTGAAAAGTATATAAAAAGATATACTAATAAAATTTCGTTAAATACCATACTCTATGGTCCACCAGGGACTGGTAAAACATATAACGCAAAACAAATAGCTTATAATTTAATAAATGAAACTAGTTTAAAAAATAATGATTGTACAAGTTATGTAGATTATAAAAATAATGTAGAATTTTGTACTTTTCATCAATCATATGGATATGAAGAATTTATAGAAGGTCTCAAGTCTGATGGTGAAGGTAATTTTAAGCCAGAAGATGGTATATTGAAGGACATATTTATAGAAGCATGTTATGATGGGTTGAAACTTGAAAAGAAGTTAAATTTTGAGCTAGAAAAAGATACTTTAACTATAGAAGATATAAAGGCAAGAAAAAAGATGTTGGTGCTTGATAATATAGAAGATGTTGAGAACTTTAATTTTGAAGAATCAGAAAGATATGTTTTAATAATAGATGAAATCAATAGAGGGAATATCTCTAAAATATTTGGCGAATTAATAACATTATTAGAAGATGATAAAAGACTTACTAAATCAAATCAAACTATTGTCAAACTGCCATATTCAAAAGAAAAATTTTCTCTACCTCCAAATTTATATATAATTGGTACTATGAATACATCAGATAAATCCATAGCTCTTTTAGATATAGCTTTGAGAAGAAGATTTGATTTTGAAGAAATTATGCCAGACTATGAATTACTGTCTGTTGCAGATGGAATAGATGTTAAAAATATGCTGTATACAATCAATAAGAGAATAGAGTTTTTATATGATAGAGACCATGTTATTGGACAGGCTTACTTACTAAATGTAGAAAATATTGATGATATAGTAGTCGTATTTAGAAAAAAAATAATACCACTTCTTCAAGAATATTTCTATTATGACTCAGAAAAAGTAGGACTTATTTTAGGTGGTATAGGTAAAAATGAAAAGGATAAATATATTGTTTATAAGGAAGAAATCACAGCATCTAAATTATTTAAAAATAATAATTCATCAATAATGGAAAGTAAAGTTAATTATTATATAAAACGAAATATATCTATTGAGGAGTTAAAAAATATATATGAGTAAAAATATATATGTAAAGGAAACTTATGAATGGATAAAAGTAGGTAATGATGAAAATGAGCTTACAGAAACTGAATATGAAAAATTACTTAAATATTTGGATAATAATAACGATGTATTAAAGAGCAATATAATAGATATCAGATATAAAAAACTGAGATTCATAAATTATGTAGGAGTTATATGTTTTGAAAATGTAATATTGGAGATACTTCCAAAGCTGTCATTAAGTAATAATACTGTAAAAGATAGAGAAATGCTATTACAAATGCTTTCTACATGTAATAAGATTCCAATTATAATAAACGAAAATATAAAATCAAGTTTAAAAAATTATAATCTCATGAATTTTTTTGTTCTGTATTTTATTGAAAGTATGCAAATGCAAATTAAGAGAGGGATTTATTTTGAATATATAAATAAGATAGATAATTCAAATGTTGTAAAAGGTAAGATATTAATAAGTAAATATGCAAGAGAAAAAAATATATCTCCAATGAAAATAAAATGTGAATATGATGAGTATAGCGAAAATAATTTTTTGAATCAAGTTTTAAAAAAGGCATGTATATCTATTTTATGTAGAATAGATGATAATTTAATTCAAAATAAGATAAAAAAAATTTTGAGTTATTTTTATAATGTAGATTTAGCTTATATAAATAGAGAAGAACTATTAGATTACAAATTTTATAAAAATAATGATAGATTTAAAGATTGTTACTCATTGGCCAAACTTATACTTTTAAATTTATCGATGGATAACAGCGAAAATAATCAAGATGCATTTTCTATATTATTTGAAATAAACATTTTATATGAAGAATATATAGGAAACTTAATAAAAAGTATATGGAATAATGAATTTAGAGAAACTTATATACAAGATAAAAGTAAGTTCCTTTTAAAAAATGAACAAACAGGAAAGAAAACTTTTAATTTAAGGCCCGATATAGTTTTATATGATTCAAAATATGAATCTGAAATCATAATTGATACAAAATGGAAAGCTATTGAAGTGGATTCAAATATTTTCTATAGGTCAAGTGATATATATCAGATGTATGCATATATAACATCTTATGAAAATGCAAAAAGATGTATATTATTATATCCTTGTATCAAAAAAGATAAAAATTACAGCTCATGGAGATTGTTGGAGTCATTTAAAGGTAAATTTATAGAAGCAAAAACTGTAAGATTGGATGACATAAAAAATACCATATCTGATTTAAAAAAAATAATTTTTAATTATAAATTTTAAAAATAAGAATTATAAAAATAATAAAAATACATTGTATAAAGTAATAAATAATTTTATAGCATGAAAGAACTATATAAAAGTAATAAATGAAAAGTTTTGGAAATTATTTTAGATATTAAATATGGTACTGTAATTGCTTATTTAATATAGAATGCTTGCAAAATAAAGAAAGTATACCTGTTAAATTAAAATTTAAGTAGGTATACTTTTTATTAAGCTTCATTTGAAAATTAAAATATTATTGTAAAATTATAACTAAGCTTTTCTGTTATGATATAATTAAATAGATAATTTGAATGATGATTATATATAATATTTATTTGGAGTTGATATTTTATGGATAAACACAGTGATTCAGTAATGTATGGTGGAATGGAAGTATACAATATTTGGGGAACAACAACAGTAGACTCTATAATTGGAGAATCTGATGTAATGCTTGCTCTTAAGAATAGAATTTGTAAAATTGGAAATAGTGATTCTACTGTAGCGATAACTGGAGAAAGTGGCACTGGAAAAGAGTTAATAGCAAGAGCCATTCATCTCGCAGGAAACAGAGGGAATAAAACATTCGTTGCTATAAACTGTGCTGCTATACCAGAACCCTTGCTAGAAAGTGAACTTTTTGGGTATACAAAAGGAGCTTTTAGTGGGGCAGATTCAAAAGGTAAAATTGGTAAATTTGAATTAGCTAATGGAGGAGTTGTATTTCTAGATGAGATAGGGGATATGCCAATTCAATTACAATCAAAGCTTTTGAGAGTGTTACAGGAAAAGAAGTTTACAAGAATAGGTTCAAATGAATTAATGGATATAGATGTTAGAATTATATCAGCTACTAATAGAGATTTATTTGAGTTGGTTAAAGAAAATAAATTTAGAGAAGACTTATATTATAGATTAAATGTAATACCTCTAGAAGTGCCTCCTCTTAGAGAAAGGGGAGATGATATACAAATATTAATAAATAATTTTATAGATAAATATTCAAGGAAAATGAAGAAAAATGTATACCATATAGAGCCAGATGTAGAACATATGCTACTTAAATATCCGTGGCCAGGAAATATAAGAGAATTAGAAAACACTATAGAATTAGCTTTAAATCTTCTTGAGGAAGATGGAATAATACATAAGGGTATAATAAATAGAAAGATACTTGAATATTTTAAGTTAAACAAAATAAATATAAAGTTGCTTGAGGAAAGTGACTATGAGATAAATATGGAACAAGATATACTTACCCTTGAAGAATTTGAGAGAGCATATATAAAAAAGGTATTAAAGTTTTATGGAAATGATACTAAATCTAAAAAGTTAGCTGCTAAAAAACTTGGAATATCGCTAGCAACATTGTATAGAAAGATAGATGTATAGTAATTATGCTTTTAATTCTCAATTCTAAAATTTGAAATTATAAAATTGATAAAAATCACTTGAAAAACTATTTTCCAAGTGATTTTTTTGTAATAAGATTTTATTATCCAAAAATAAAAAAAATTTAAAAGAATTTAAAAAAAGAAATGGTTTATCAAATTATCAAATACTAACAAATATAATAAAAATTATATATGTAAAACAATTTTGTTAAAATATTGGCATTATAATTGCTTCATATTAAATTAAGATGGCAAAATAAAAAAAGAAAGGATGTTGTGTGAGATAATAATAACTGTCATTAAAAAATAGTTGGGAGTGATAACCTTGAGTAAATATCAAAAAAGTGTTTCTATGTTTGATATTGATGGAAGGCCACCAATTTTAAAGTGTTTACCACTATCAATGCAACATATACTAGCGATGATAGTTGGAACTGTTACAGTACCTATAGTTGTTGGAGGAGCTGTGGGTGCTAGTGCTACACAAATAACACTTTTAGTGCAATATGCATTAATAATAGCTGGAATATCAACACTTATACAACTATATCCAATAGGAAATATTGGTTCAAGATTGCCTATAATTTTTGGAGTCGGCTTTACTTATGTGCCAACACTCGTAGCAGTCGGAGGAAGTTACGGACTAGCGAGCATCTTGGGTGCACAATTAATAGGGGGAGTAGCTACAGTATTAATAGGAATATTTATAAAAAAGATAAGAAAATTTTTTCCTAATATAGTTGCAGGAACAGTAGTTTTTACAATTGGATTATCTTTATATCCTATAGCAATAAATTATATGGCAGGTGGTGTAAATAGTCCTACTTATGGCTCTATGCAAAATTGGGCAGTAGCAGCTATAACACTAGTGGTAGTTATAGGTCTTAGCCAATTTGCAAAAGGGTATGCAAAATTGGCAGCAATATTTTTAGGAATTATAGTTGGATATTGTGTATCTTTAGTTTTGGGAATAATAAATTTTGACCCTATTAGAGAGGCAGCTTGGTTTGCTATACCTAAGCCACTTGAATTCGGATTGGAATTTGATATACCAGTAGTAATCTCTGTAGTAATTGTAAGTATAATCAATGCTGTTCAAGCAATTGGAGATTTGTCAGCTACTACAATGGGAGGTATGGATAGAAATATAACAGATAAAGAATTGTCAAGTGGAGTAATAGGAAGTGGAATTTGCACTATGATAGGCGCTTTGTTTGGAGGTTTACCACCATCATCATATAGTCAAAATGTAGGTATGGTAGCTATGAACAAAGTAATAAGTAGATTTGTGCTTGGAATAGCTGGTATATTTATGTTATTATCGGGGTTTGTACCTAAGTTTGGTGCATTGATGACAACTATACCATACTCTGTTTTAGGAGGAGCTACAATATCTATATTCAGTATGATAACAATGACAGGTATAAAGTTAATTATTACAGAAGAATTGTCATCAAGGAATATTACTATTGTAGGTTTGGCAATAGCTTTAGGTATGGGAATAACATCAGTTCCAGCAGCACAGGAAGCATTTCCTCCATTTATAAAATTAGTATTTGGAGAATCTCCAATAGTAATTGCGACATTGGTTGCATTTGTTTTAAATCTAATAATGCCAAATAAAAGTCTAGAAGATGAAGCTAAAGAAAGAGCTGTTATGGAAAAGGCTAATTAAAAAATGATAATTTAAAGGGGTTGTTTAAATTATCTTATTATGAGATTGTTAGATTACTTCAGATAGCTATTCATTTTAATAAGAAATTTAATAAAGAGTATACATCAGACATTTAATGTTTAGTCAAAAAGAAAATCGGGGAGGGTATATTTGCACGTTTGTTAATTTTTTATAAAAATAGCTCAGTTTAGCTGTGGTTATCGGTTGAGCAATAAATTCATGGTCATAAAAATATTTATAGAAAATAATTATAAAATATTTAGTCAAGATATTTATGTATGGGAGGATTTATTTTATGAAAACACGTAATACTTCAAAATATGATGTGGATGGGATACCACCACTAAAGGAATCGGTACCTTTAGCTTTACAACATTTGTTAGCAATGATAGTAGGAAATATGGTGCCTGCAATATTAATAGCAAACGTGGTAGGACTTAACCAGGGGCAAGCGACGATGTTGATTCAAGGTTCTATGTTAGCAGCAGGTTTGGCAACGTTTTTACAATTATATCCAATACCTTTATTTAAAGGATTTAAATTAGGTTCAAGATTACCTGTAATGATGGGAATGAGTTATGTATTTTTAGGAGCTTGTCTTTCTGTAGCAGCTAAAGATGGCTTAGCAGCTTTATTTGGAGCACAAATTGCTGCAGGGGTAATCGTATTCTTTGTAGGCTTTGCAGTTAAGAAAATTAGACATATATTCACTTCTATAGTTTCTGGAACTATAATAGCATGTATGGGACTTGGATTATTTGCAACAGCTATAAAGAATTTAGCAGGAGGAGAAGGTGCACAAACGTTTGGAAGTCCAATAAATTTTATAGTAGGAGTTATAGTTGCTTTTGTAATAATAATGATAAATAAGTATGGTAAAGGCTTAGTTAAAAACTCTTCAATATTAATTGGGATATTAGTAGGATATGCTATATCTTTAGTTTTAGGATTAGTTGATTTTTCTGCAGTTAAAGGTGCAGCTATAGTATCTTTACCAACACCAGCGGCTTTTGGATTGGAATTTAGACCAGAGTTAATAGTAATGTTTACTATTATTTACATAATAGGTATAGCTGATATGATGGGTGCGTGTACAATAGCAACAATAGGTGCAATGGATAGAGAGGTAACTGATGAAGAGTTATCATCAGTTGTTTTAGGAAACTCTGTAACTTCTATAATTTCATCACTATTTGCAGCTCTTCCAACTGGAGTATTCAGCCAAAACACAGTAATTGTATCTATGAATAAAGTTACAAGTAGATTCGTAATAGCATTAGGAGCACTTGTATTATTACTAGCAGGAATATCTCCAGCATTAGGAGCAATAATGACAACTATACCATCTTGTGTTGTTGGTGGAGCAACTTTAGTAGTATTTTCATCAATAGCGATGTCTGGTTTCTCTATTATGAGTATGGATGGTTTTACTGAAGAAAACAATCTTATAGCAGGAGTATCTATAGCAACAAGCATGGGTCTTACAACTGCTCCACAAGTTTTAGACCAATTTCCAGCGACAATTGGAACTGTTCTAGGAGGCTCAAGTATAGTTTCTGGAGCAATAATAGCTATATTACTTCAAACACTATTTAAACTAAAAGGAAGTAAGAAATCTGAAAACGTTACTTCAAATCTTGAGGAAAATATTGGATAAATGTATTAGATATGATATGAGAAAGCTATGTGATAAAATGTTGTAATGAAAGTATTAAAAGGGGGATTTAAGATGATTGATATACTAATAAAGAATGCAATAGTTGTTACAGTTAATAAAAATAGAGAAGTTATATTTGATGGAGCAATAGCTATTCAAGGTGACAGAATCTTAGATATAGGAAATACAGCTGATGTTGAGGTGAAGTATCCTGACGTTAAAAAAGTTATAGATGCTAAAGGAAAAGTGATATTCCCTGGATTTATAAACACTCATAATCATTTATTCCAAGTATTATTAAAAGGTCTAGGAGACGACATGGCACTTCATGAATGGTTAAACACAATGATGTTTCCATCAGCAAAATTCTTAACAGAACAAGATACTTATGATGCTGCAATGCTTGGATGTATGGAAGGTTTAAAAAGTGGTATAACTACAATGGTTGATTATATGCATACACATAATAGACCAGGACTTACAGATGGAATAGTAAAAGCATATAAAGACTTAGGTATAAGAGGAGTAGTGGGTAGAGGCTGTATAGATTTAGGTATTCACAAAGAGCTTATAGAAGACGTGGAAACGGTTGAAAAAGATTTGAGAAGAGTATTTGAAAAATATCATAATTCAGAAAATGGAAGAATAAAAATTTGTGTAGCACCTTCTTCAATGTGGGCTATATCTGAAGAAATGGGTAAAATGCTTTGGAATATAGTCAAAGAGTATGATTCATACTTCACAGTTCATATTTCTGAAACTGAATTTGCAAGAACAGCAACAAAAGATATACATGGGGAAATAGATATAAAATTACTTGAAAAATGGGGAATAGTAGGCCCAGAAGTTGTAGCAGTGCATTGTGTATGTATAACTGATGAGGACATGGAAATGCTTAAAAAGTACGATATAAAAGTTTCTCATAATGTTGCAAGTAATATGTATCTTGCTTCTGGAGTTGCACCTGTTCCAGAGATGTTAAAGAAGGGGATAAATGTAAGCTTAGGTCTTGATGGTGCAGCAAGTAACAATGCACAAGATATGGTAGAGCTTATGAAATTAACAGCTTTGCAACATAAAGTAAACAACTGCGACCCTCTTGCAATTTCTGCAGAAAAAGTTCTTGAAATGGCCACAATTGAGGGGGCAAGAACTCTTAGAATGGAGGATGAAATAGGTTCTTTAGAGGTAGGAAAAAAAGCTGATTTAGTAATATTTAACTCAATGCTTTCTCCAAAATCAATACCTCTTCACAATCCTGTATCGACTTTGGTATACTCAGCTAGTATGCACAATGTAGAAAGTGTTTTAGTTGATGGAAATATAATACTTGAAAATGGTAGAGTAACTACAATTGAAAGTGAAGAACAAGTCTTATTGAATGCTCAGCATGCAGCAGAAGAATTATGTAAGAGAGCTAATGTAACTAATAGAATGGAAGGACATAAGTGGAATAGCTTATACTAATATGAAAATAAGCTTGTAATAATATTCTATTACAACATTAGTTTATCTGTAGGAGGAGAAAATGGAAAAAATAAAATTAAATATTAATGATTACATGTATGAAGTAGAAGTTGAAAAGAATGAAACTCTTTTGCATGTACTTCGTGAAAAATTAAATCTAACTGGAGCGAAACAAGGTTGTAATAGTGGCAGTTGTGGAGCATGTAAAGTTTTGATAGATGGAGTAGATATAAAATCTTGTAAACTTCTTGCAAGGAACTGTGAAGATAAAGTTATATACACTATAGAAAGTTTTGCTAATGGAGAAAATCTTCATCCGATACAAGAAGCTTTTATAGAAGTTGGAGCTGTACAATGTGGATATTGTACTCCTGGCATGATTATAACTACACAAGCTCTTTTAAATAGAAATTCATCTCCTAGTGAAGATGAAATTAGAGAGGCTTTTAAAGAAAATCTCTGTAGATGCACAGGATATATAAAAATTATAGAAGCTGTAAAATTATCTGCAGCTAGATTAGGAGGTAGATAGTTATGGAAAAAATCATAGGAAAATCATACCCTCTAAAAGATGCAGCTTTAAAAGTTACTGGTCAAATGAAGTATGTAGCGGACATGAAACCGCAAAATGCACTTCATGCTAAAATGCTTTTAAGTCCTGTAGCACATGCAAAAATAAAAAGTATAGATACAAGTGAAGCTGAGAAAATCGTTGGAGTTAGAGCCATAGCTACTCATCTTAATACATCACAGAGAAAATATAATGGCTCTTTACGATTTTATGAACATAATATACCTGAAAATGAAGTTATTTTTTCAGATACAGTTAGATTTGTAGGTGACCGTGTAGCAGCAGTTGCAGCAGAGACACCAGAAATAGCAGAAAAAGCTGTAAAACTTATAAAAGTGGAATATGAAGAATTACCAGCTGTATTTACTATACAAGATGCAATAAAAGAAGATGCTATATGTATACATGGAGATTCAAACATGGTTTCTCAAAATAATATAAATGGTGGAGATGTAGAAAAAGGTTTTAAAGAATGTGACTACATTTTTGAAGACGAATACTCTACTCCTGCTATACATCATAGTGCAATAGAAACTCACAGTGTAATTGCACATTATGATTATAATGATAAATTAATTGTACATACACCTTGCCAAAACACATTTGGTTTCAGAATAATATTATCTCAAATCTTTGGGATGTCATTAAATAAGATAAGAGTTATAAGACCTGCTATTGGAGGTTCATTTGGTGGAAAACTAGAAATGACAATTGAGCCAGTAGCAGCAGCATTGTCAAAAATGACGAGAAGACCAGTTAAAATGGTTCTTACAAGAAAAGAGTCTATGATATCAACAAGAACTCGTCATGGGTCTTTTGTAAAACTAAAAACTGGTGTAAATAAAGATGGAGAAGTAATAGCACAGGAGATAAAAATATATACAAATACAGGTGCATATGCATCAAGTGCTTTAAATGTTATAGGCGCACTTAGCCATAAAGTGTTTAAAGTCTATAAAATACCAAATATAAAATTTACTGGAATACCAGTATATACAAATACACCAATAGCAGGAGCTATGAGAGGTTATGGTTCACCTCAAATATTTATGGCTCAACAAGCTCAATTTGCAAAAATAGCTAAGAAAATAGGTATGGACTTAGTTGATTTTCAAAATAAGAATGCTGTAGAACCAGATGATGTTGATATAATCTTCCACGGTTCTCTTGGAAATCCTAGAGTTCTTGACTGTATTGAACAAGGTAAAAAAATGTTTAAATGGGATGAGAAGAAAGCTCTTCCAAAAGAAGAAGGAAATTATTTAAGGGGTATAGGTATGGCAATAGGTGCACATGGTAATGGAGTTTTTGGTGCACATAGAGATGTTGTCACATTGACTCTTAAATTAAATGAAGATGGCACATTAACACTACTTACAGGAGCACATGATATGGGTAATGGTGTTGTAACTATGCAAACAATGATGGTAGCTGAAGTTTTGGGAATAACTCCTGATAAAGTTGATACTTTTGAAACAGACACTGATGCATGTACATTTAATCTTGGAGATTATGCAAGTAGAGGTGTATTTGTAGAAGGTGGAGGAGCTAAAAAGACAGCAGAAAAATTAAAGAATTTAATACTGGAAGAAGCAGAAAAATTACTTGAAACTTCAAAAGAAGAGTTATATCTAGATAATGGATATGTAATCAGTAAACTTGATGAAAATATTAAAGCATCATTATCTGATGTTGCAGTATATAGTCAAAGTAAGTCTTTGAGAGAATTGACAGTTGTTGAGGATTATTCTTCTCCAGCAGGTCTTACTTCTTATGGTGTACATTTTGTTGAAGTTTTAGTAGATAAAGAAACTAAAGATGTAAAAGTAGTCGATTTTGTAGCCGTACATGATGTTGGTAGAGTTATAAATCCTCTAAATTTAGAAGGTCAATTAGAAGGCGGAATTCATATGGGGTTAGGTTATGCATTAAGTGAAGAGTTAGCCTTTGATGAGCAAGGAAGACCTAAAGTTACTGATTTTAAAAATTATAAATTATTTAGAACTGTCGATATGCCAAAGTGTCAAGTTGCATTTGTAAATAGTTATGAAAAAGCTGGACCATTTGGTGGTAAGAGTATTGGTGAATGTGCTGTTGTACCAGTTGCACCTGCTGTGGCAAATGCAGTATATGATGCAACTAATGTAGAGATACATTCATTGCCAATAAAATTAAAATAATGAAGCTTAAAATAAAAATTTAAATTTAAAATGAAACTCTATTAAAATTATAGAAAGCAATAAAAATAGATTTATTTGATGAGGAGATATTGTTATGGCAAAGATATTAGGTATTTGTGGAAGTCCACGTAAAGGAGCAACAGAATATGCAGTATTAGAAGCTTTGAAAGAAGCTGAAACTATACCTGGTATAGAGACTGAGTACTGGTCAGTTAGAGGAAAAAAAATAAGTCCTTGTGTACATTGTGATGCATGTATAAGAAAAGAAACTATGTGTATCATAAAAGATGACATACAAGAATTAGAGCAAAAAATATTAGAAGCGGATGGAATTATAGTGGGTTCTCCAGTGTATGATATGAATATAACTGCTCAACTTACAGCAGTATTTAATAGACTTCGTCCTATGTATTTAGTTCATCCAGGAAAGCTTCAAAATAAAGTTGGAGCAGCTATAACTACTGGTGGAACTAGATATGGTGGTCAAGAATTAACAAAACTTCCTATAATAAATTTCTTCTTAATGCATGAAATGTTAGTATCTGGAGGATTAGGTGGATGCTATATAGGCGGTACAATATGGAGTAAAGATGGAAAAGCAAAAGGAGCTCAAGAAGACGAAACAGGTATGGACACAGTGAAAAGACTTGGAAAAGGTGCTGCAGAAGCAGTAATGGTTTCTAAGTTTGGTCTTGAAAAATGGAATGTTGTAAAAGAAGAATTAGATGTTAAAAAAGATGAAAAATCGCCTCTTAGAGACCATTAAGAAGCATTTACTTCTTCAAAAAAATAAGTTGAATTTTTACTATTGGCTCAATAAAAAATAGTGATGTAATAAAATATTACATCACTATTTTTTGCCTCTTATTAAATGCTTTATAGATTTCTATGTCAAAAAATACATAAGGAATACGTTTTAAGTATTAATTTTTAAATTTTAAAAATGAGAATTAAAAAGTGAGAAGATAAAAAAGGTTTTTTTATTATCAAATTCTATATACATTAGATAATCCAATAGATAAAGGTAAAAAAAGTTGAAAGTATTGCAAATTCTATGCTAAATAGCTACAGAAAAATATTCGATATATGTTAAGTGTTGGCATGTTAATTGCTAATATATAGGGTATAAAAATTTAACAATAGTTTGGAGGTATTTTAGATGCTAAAAGAAATTAAATGGAAAGTAAACAATCTGCCAAAGGGCGATAAGGAAAATTGTATCAAATTTTTAAATGAAGAAGAAATAACTAAGGTTAGAAACTTCCATAAAAGCTTTCCTCAATATAAAGAAACTCCATTAGCAAACCTAGAAGGTTTAGCAAAAAAATTAGGTGTTGCAGGAGTATATGTAAAGGATGAATCTTACAGATTTGGATTAAATGCATTTAAAGTTTTGGGTGGCTCTTACTCTATGGGTAAATACTTAGCTCAAAGATTAGATACAGATATATCAGAGTTAGGATATGAAAAATTAATTTCAAAAGAAATAAAAGAACAATTAGGAGAAATAACTTTCTTTACAGCTACAGATGGAAATCATGGTAGAGGAGTTGCTTGGACAGCTAATAAATTAGGTCAGAAATCTGTTGTATTAATGCCAAAAGGTTCTTCTGAATTTAGATTAAATAAAATCAAGGGAGAAGGTGCAGATGCTAGTATAACAGACCTAAATTATGATGATGCAGTAAGATTAGCTAATGATTATGCAGAAGCTGATGACCATGGTGTAATGGTTCAAGATACAGCATGGGACGGATATGAAGAAATACCAGCATGGATAATGCAAGGATATGGAACTATGGCTCAAGAAGCTATAGAACAATTAAAAGAATATGGAGTAGATAGACCAACGCATGTATTTGTGCAAGCAGGAGTTGGTTCGCTTGCTGGTGCAGTTCAAGGATATGTTGCTTCAATATATGATGAATGCCCAATAACAGTAGTAGTAGAAGCTGATGAGGCAGATTGTTACTATAAATCAGCAGAAGCAGGAGATGGAAAACCAAGATTTGTAGGTGGAGATATGCCAACTATAATGGCAGGTCTTGCTTGTGGAGAACCAAATACTATAGGATTTGAAGTATTAAAAAATCATGCAGCAGCATTTGTTTCAGCACCAGACTGGGTTTCTGCTAAAGGTATGAGAACATTGGGAAATCCTTTAAATGGTGATGAAAAAGTAATCTCTGGAGAATCTGGAGCGGTTACAACTGGTCTTTTAATAGCAGCTATGGAAAGAGAAGATTTAGCTGACTTAAGAAGAGATTTAAAGTTAGATGAAAATTCAAGAATACTTTTAATAAGTACAGAAGGAGATACTGACCCTGATAAATACAGAAGTATAGTTTGGGATGGAGAGTATCCAAGTATATAGACGATTATTAAACTATTATATTCATAAAATAACAATTTACATATTAAAAAGATATATAAGTTCTAAAATTTAGAAATTATATAAATTATAAAGACTTAAATTAAAATATATATTTATAAAATTTAGGGGGATAACGAAATGCTAAATGAACAAAGAAAACAAGAAGTAACTGAGATATGTCAAAAATTAATCCAAAATCCTAGTTCTTCTGGAAATGAAGAAGGGGTTGTAAAAGCAATAGAAGAATCTTTTGAAAAATTAGGTTTTGATAGCTGGTCAAGAGATAGATATGGAAATATAGTGGGATGCATAAAAGGAAATAGACCAGGTAAAAAGATATTATTTGATGGTCATATAGACACAGTTCCAGTTCCAGATGCAAGTAAATGGAGTGTTCCTCCTTTTGAAGGAAAAATTGTAGATGGAAAGATATATGGTAGAGGAACTTCTGATATGAAAGGTCAGTATACTGCAATGATGTCTGCTGTAGCGTATTTTGCTAAAGACACTAATAAAGATTTTGCTGGAGAACTATATGTAGCAGGAGTTGTTCATGAAGAAATATTTGAAGGAGTTTCAGCTAGAGAAATAAGTAAAGCTGTTAAACCTGATTATGTTGTAATAGGAGAATCTTCAGAATTAAACTTAAAGATTGGTCAAAGAGGTAGAGGAGAAATAGTTGTAGAGACTTTTGGTAAACCAGCTCACTCTGCTAATCCAGAAAAAGGTGTAAATGCAGTTTATAAAATGGCTAACGTAATTCAAAAAATACAACAATTAGTACCTCCAACTCATCCAGTGTTAGGTGATGGAATATTAGTTTTAACAGACATAAAATCTTCTCCATATCCAGGAGCATCAGTAGTGCCAGATTACTGTAAAGCTACTTTTGATAGAAGATTATTGGTTGGAGAAACAAGAGAAGGAGTACTAGCTCCAATACAAGCATTATTAGATGAAATGATGAAAGAAGACTCAGAATTAAATGCAAAAGTTTCTTATGCATCTGAAAAAGCTGACTGTTATACAGGAAATACTATAGAAAGTGAAAGATTCTTCCCAGGTTGGTTATATGATGAAAATGATGAATTTGTTCAAGCAGCATACAAAGGATTAAAAGAAGCTGGAATAGATTCAGAAATAACTCAATACTCATTCTGTACAAATGGAAGCCATTATGCAGGTGAGGCTGGAATAAAAACTATAGGATTTGGTCCTTCTAAAGAAAATCTTGCTCATACAATAGATGAGTACATAGAACAAGAACAATTATTTATAGGAACAGAAGGTTACTATGGAATATTAAAATCTGTATATGGAAAATAATATTTAGTTCACAATAAATTATTTAAATATAGTCTAGAGGTGCTAAATATAGCACCTTTGGCAAACATAAATTTATGTAAATAATATAAAATTAAAATACTAAGAGAATTTACTAGAGCTTAAAAGTTAGGAGGTATATATGGGAACAATACTAAGAGGTGGAACTATAATTACCTCTGATAAAACTTATATAAGTGATTTAAGAATAGAAGATGAAAAGATAATTGAAATAGGAAATAATTTAGAAATAAATAATGATAAAGTAATTGATGCTACAGGGAGACTTATAATTCCTGGAGGTATAGATACACATACTCACTTTGATATGAATGCAGGCTCTATAACTACTGCTGATAACTTTAAAACAGGAACAAGAGCGGCTATAGCTGGAGGGACTACTACTATACTAGACTTTGCAGAGTCAAGTGAAGGAGAAAATCTAATACAGGGTATAAAAACATATCATAAAAAAGCAAGTGGAAATTGTTATTGTGACTATGGGTTTCACATGACAATCACATGCTTAGATAAAGATACATTTACGCACATGGAAAAGCTTATTTCAGATGGAATAGTATCCTTTAAAATGTATATGGCATATGAAGGTATGAAAGTAGATGATGGAACAATATACAAAGTACTAAAGGAAGCTAAAAAACTAGGTTGTATAGTTGAATTTCATTGTGAGAATGGAGATTTATTGGATGCATTAATAGAAGAACGTTTACAAAATGGAGATTTAGAAACTAAATATCATCCACTTACAAGACCAAACATAGTTGAGAAAGAGGCTGTTTCAAGACTTGCTGATATAACTGAATTGTCAAACTCAAAATCATATGTAGTTCACCTAAGTTGTAAAGAGTCACTAGAAGTTGTAAAGATAGCTAGACAAAAAAGTGTAGATATGATAGTAGAAACATGTCCGCAATATCTATTATTAGAAGACAGTTTATACAATAAGGATGAGTTTGAGGCAGCTAAATATGTAATGTCTCCTCCACTTAGAAAAAAAGAAGATATAGATTTTCTTTGGAAAGGCTTGTCTGAGGGCGATATTCAGACCGTGGGTACAGACCATTGTTCATTTAATTTTAAAGGTCAAAAAGATTTGGGAATTGATAATTTTAGTAAAATACCAAATGGAGCACCAGGTGTTGAACATAGGTTATCTCTTTTATATACATATGGGGTTTTGGAAAATAGAATAAGTGTAAATAAATTTGTAGAAGTTACTTCCACAAATGCTGCTAAAATATTTGGGATGTATCCTAAAAAAGGTGAAATAGCTGTAGGAAGTGATGCAGATATAGTGATTTTAAATACAGATAAAGAAGAAATAATCAGTTATAAGAATCAAAAACAAAATGTAGATTATACTCCATATGAGGGAGTTAAGGTCAAATGTAAAGTTGAAGATGTTTTTTTAAGAGGAAAGCATATAGTACAAAGTTGTAATATCGTGGAGCAACCAACAGGTCAATATATTAAAAGAAAAATTACTAAATAATGCGGGGGGAAATAAGAATGATAGATATACTTATTAAGAATGCCATAATAGTAACTGTAAACAAAGAGAGAGAAGTTATTTTTGATGGGGCATTAGTAGTAAAAGATAACAAGATTGCAGATATTGGGAATTCTAAAGAAATAGAAAGTAAGTACACTGATGTTAAAAAGGTAATAGATGCTAAAGGCAAAGTCCTATTCCCAGGTTTTATAAATACACATAATCATTTATTCCAAACTTTATTAAAAGGGTTAGGAGATGATATGGTACTTAAAGATTGGCTAGAAACTATGACATTTCCAGCAGCCAATTATTTAGAGCCAAAGGACACTTATGATGCTGCAATGCTTGGCTGTGTGGAAGGTCTTAGAAGTGGTATAACAACAATGGTTGACTATATGTACCCTCACAGTAAACAAGGTCTTTGTGATGGAATAATAGATGCTTATAAAGAATTAGGAATAAGAGGAATACTTGGAAGAGGATGTATGAATACAGGTGCTCAATTTGGAGTTCATCCTGGAATAATGCAAGATGTAGAAACGGTTGAAAAAGATGTAAGAAGATTGTTTGAAAAACACCACAATACAGAGAATGGAAGAATCAAAATAGGAGTAGCTCCAGCAGCAATATGGTCAAATTCTCAAGAAATGCTTGAGATGCTATGGAGAGTAGTAAAAGAATATGATGATGCTTTATTTACAGTACATATATCAGAAACTCCTTTTGATAGAGAAGCAGCAAAAGAATTGCATGGGCAATATGACATAGATGTTTTAAAGAAATTAGGAATACTTGGACCAAATGTGCTTATGGTACATTGTGTATATTTAACTGAAGAGGATATGGAACTTACTAAAAAATATGACATGAAGGTATCTCATAACACAGCAAGTAATATGTATTTATCTTCAGGAGTTGCACCAGTACCAGAAATGCTTAAAAAAGGAATAACAGTTAGCTTAGGCGTAGATGGAGCTGCTAGCAATAACTCTCAAGATATGCTTGAACTTATGAAATTAACAGCACTTCAACATAAAGTTAATAAATGTGACCCATTAGCAATGTCAGCAGAAAAAGTTCTTGAACTAGCGACTATAGATGGAGCAAGAGCTATTGGAATGGAAGATGAGATAGGTTCATTAGAGATTGGTAAAAAAGCAGATTTACTAATATTTAATCCAATGCTTTCACCAAAAGCAATACCTATGCATAATCCGGTGTCTACATTAGTATATTCTTCTAGCATGAAAAATATAGAGAGTGTTATAGTGGATGGAAATATAATAATGGAAGACTCAAAAATATTAACAACTAATGAAGAAAAAGTATTAAAAGATGCTCAAGATACAGCTGAGAGACTTTGTGTAAGAGGAGCTATAAAGAATAGAATGGAAGGTCATAAATGGAATAACCTTTATTAATAAATATAATATTATTCTTAAATAAATTAAGTGTAGTATAGACTTTAACTTAAAAATATTAGTTTTGAGGTGATTTATTTGATTATCAAATGTACCATAAATAATAAAGAAAAAGAATTGAATATAAGACCAGATGATTTTTTAGCAGATACATTAAGGGAAAATGGATATGTAAGTGTTAAAAAAGGATGTGATACTGGCTCATGTGGTCTATGTACAGTAATGGTAAATGACAAAGCTGTGTTGTCTTGTAATTATCTTACTGCTAGAGTAGAGGGACAACGTATTACAACACTTGAAGGCGTAGTAGATGAAGCTAAGAAATTTGGGGATTTTCTTGCGGATGAAGGAGCTGACCAATGTGGATTTTGTGCTCCTGGATTTATAATGATGGTTTTAGCAATGAAAAGAGAACTTCAAAATCCAACAGAAGAAGAAGTTATAGATTATGTAAATGGAAATCTTTGTAGATGTACAGGATATAAAGGTCAACTAAGAGCAATACATAAATATTTGAACACTTAAACTTTTTAAGTGAAAATTAAATTGATATGGGGAGAGAATATGATAACTATAAAGGAATATGTAGTTCCAAAAAGTTTAGATGAAGCTTATGAACTGCTAATATCAAGAAAAAACAACATAATACTTGGAGGCTGCGGATTTTTAAAACTAGGTAGCAAAAATATTGGTTCAGCAATAGATTTAAAAGACCTAGGTTTAGATTATATAAATGAAACTGAGGATAGTATATTAATTGGAGCAGATACAAGTTTAAGAACTTTAGAATTAAATAAGGTTATTAAAAATTACTGTAGTGGAGTAATTTCAAACGCTGTTTCTAATATAGTAGGAGTTCAATTTAGAAGTGGAGCTAGAGTGGGAGCTAGCGTATTTGCTAAGTATGGATTTTCAGATTTAATACCTTCATTACTAGTAGTAGATGCAAAGGTTAAGTTATATAAAAAAGGGGTTATGAATTTAGCTGACTTTTTAGAAAGTGAGCTTGAAAAAGATATATTAATAGAAATTATATTACCTAAAAAAGATGCTATAGGTGTATTTGATTCAATAAGAAAATGTACAGGTGATTTTGCAGTATTAAATGGGGCAATGTTAAAAGAAGGAAATTCTTATAAAATTGCAATAGGAGCTAGACCAAGAAGAGCAAAGATTGCCTACAAAGCAAGTGAAGTGCTAAGTTTAGAAAATGATGCAGACAAAGCTGGAGATATATCAAGTGAAGAACTTTCATTTGGAAGTAACATAAGAGGAAGTAAAGAGTATAGACAAGATATGGCAAAAGCATTAGTTGTTAGAATGTATAATAGTATTGGGGGTGAGTTTAATGGTAAATAAAGAAGTAAGAAAAATAGATAGTGAAGCCATTGTTACTGGTAAGCCAATATATACTGAAGATTTAATTTTTCATAGAGATGTTTTGACTGTTAAACTTCTTAGAAGCCCACATGCTTTTGCAAAAATAAAAAATATTGATGTAAAAAATGCATTAAAAGTAAAAGGTGTAGTAGATATATTTACTTACAAAGATGTACCAAATTATAGATATTCAATGGTAGGAGAATCATATCCAGAAGCATCACCTCATGACCAATTAATACTTGAAGATATAGTGAGATATGTAGGAGATGAAGTTGCTATAATAGCGGCTGAAGATGAAAGAGCAGCTATTAAAGCAATGAAACTCATAAAAGTTGAATATGAAGTAATGACACCAATATTAGATGCAAGAGAATCAGAAGGTAATAAAATTTTAATACATGAAGAAGATGACTTATTTTGTCCATTTGATTTTGGATTAGATGCTACAAAAAATATAGTATCAAGAGAGAAAATGGGTAAAGGTGATGTAGAAAAAGAGTTTAAAGAGTGTGATGTAATAGTAGAAGAATCTTATATGACTCAATCACAAGCACATTGTATGATGGAAACTCATAGAGCTTACACGTATATAGACACTAATGGTAGACTAGTAGTAACTTCTGCAAATCAATCAGCTTATCATATGAGAAGACAGGTTTCTAGAGCATTAGGAATACCTCTTTCAAAGGTGAGAGTAATAAAACCAAGGATAGGTGGAGGTTTTGGTGGAAAAAATATAGCTGTAACAGAGATATATGCATCATTTGTAACTTGGATGACGAAAAGACCAGCAAAACTTATATATACTAGAGAAGAAACTTTTGCAATGACTAACACTAGACATCAGATGTTCTTTGACATAAAGATTGGAGCAGATAAAGAAGGAAATATAAAAGCTATAGATATGAAAGCATTAAACAATACAGGTGCTTATGGTGACAATGGACCTTCAGTTTGTTCCGAGTCAGGGCATAATGTACTTCCAACATATAATAATGTACCTGCAATAAAGTTTGATGGAAGAACTGTATATACTAACTTGGTTCCAGGGGGAGCGTTGAGAGGATACGGAGCAACTCAGGGGACATTTGCACTTGATTGTGCAATAGACGAATTAGCACATAAACTTAATATGGACCCAACAGAAATAAAGTTGAAGAATATTATAAAAAAGCAAACTGAAGGCGGAATAATGAATTTTCCAATAAGAAGTTGTGCACTTGATGAATGTATAATTAGAGGTAAAAAGCTAATTGGATGGGATGAAAAATACCCTGTTATAGACATTGGAAATAATAAAGTAAGAGCTGTTGGAATGTCAGTTGGAACTCATGGTTCTGGTATAGCTAATATAGATATGGCAATAGTCAATATGAGAATGGATGAGGATGGAACTTACAAGTTATTTTCTGGGTCTTCAGATTTAGGAACTGGTTCTGATACAATACTTGCACAAATTGCTGCCAAGACATTAAATACATCTATTGATAGAATTTCCGTTTATACAGGAGATACAGATATGTGTCCATATGATACTGGTGCATATGCTTCTTGTACTACTTATGTAACTGGAAATGCTACAATAAAATCTGCTGAAAGTTTGAAACAAAAGATATTAAAAGTGGCTCAGAAAAAATTAGACTTACCAATAGATGATTTAATATTATATGAAGATAGAGTTTGTCATAGTGAGGACGTAGAAAAATTTGTTTTATTAAGTGAATTAGGAAGAGAATCTGTTGGTGGTGGAAATCAAGATGTTTTATATTCATCTGAATCTTATGGTATAAAAGAGAGTGCAAAACCATTCTTAGCAGGTTTTGCAGAGATTGAACTAGATAAAACAACAGGTGAGTTTAAAGTGATAAACTATGCTTGTTCAACTGATTGTGGTACAGTTATGAATCCTGCACTTGCCAGAATACAAGTTGAAGGAGGAGTAACTCAAGGTATAGGGCTTGCAATGTATGAAGACCCTAGACATGGTTCTGATGGGAAACTTCAGACTTCTAATTTGTTACAATATAAAGTTCCAACAAAAAAGGATATAGGAAATATATTAGTAGACTTTGTGGATAATTATGAACCAACAGGACCATATGGAGCAAAATCTTTAGGAGAAATAGTTATTCATACACCAGCACCAGCAATAGCAAATGCAATTTTTAATGCAGTGGGTGTGAATATAAGAGAACTTCCTATAACTTCTGAAAAGGTTTATATGGCTATGAAGAAACTAAATCAGGGAGGTAAATAAATCTATGAAGAAACTAAATCAGGGAGGTAAATAAATGGTTGCTATAAAAAGTAAATACTTAATATCTTCTGCTGATGAAATATATACAAATTATGCCGTTGTAATAGAAAATGACATTATAAAAGATATATTGCCAAATGAAGAAGTTGAATTAAAATATAAAGATATTACAGAGATAATAAATAAATCAGATGCTATAGTAATGCCAGGCTTTATCAATGGGCATATGCATCAATATGGAGTGCTTTCTAGAGGAATACCAGCAAATGTACATTTTACTGATTTCGAAGGATTTTTAAATGACTATTGGTGGCCATTTATAGAAAATAGAATAGGATTAAAGGAAGTAAAAGCCACAACTAAAGCGTCTGCAATAGAACTTATAGAATCTGGTGTAGTAGCATTTTGTGACACTCTAGAAGCTCCAAATACAGAAAAAGGAACTTTAATTGAGCAAGGTAAGATACTAGAAGAAATAGGAATGAAAGCAGTTTTATCTCTAGAAAGTTGTGAAAGAATAAGTTATGAAAATGGATTAAGATGTTTAGATGA
The DNA here is from genome assembly GCF_020657755.1 of Clostridioides sp. ZZV15-6388. Classification (NCBI taxonomy): domain Bacteria; kingdom Bacillati; phylum Bacillota; class Clostridia; order Peptostreptococcales; family Peptostreptococcaceae; genus Clostridioides; species Clostridioides sp. ZZV15-6388. The sequence continues at coordinate 25,493 of NZ_JAGWCU010000033.1, forward strand.
AAATTCTAATTTAATAAAATGGAGCAGAGAAAACAGTAAATTAATAAATGGAATAATGTGTACACATACTAGTTTTACATGTTCAGATAAATTTATCAAAAAAGCTAAAGAAGATGCAAGAAAATTAGATGCACCAATGCAATTCCATTTATGTGAGAGTATATATGAACCAAACTACTCTAAAAAACACTTTAATAAAAAAGCAGTTGATTACTACAATGATTTAGATATATTAGATGAGACTGTATTAGCATCTCAATGTGTAAAAGTAGATGATGAAGAGATAGACATATTAAAGGAGAAAGGTGTAAAGGTAGTTCACATGCCTCTTAGTAACTGTGAAGTAGGTGGCGGTTTTTCTCCAGTTCCAAGAATGATTAAAAAAGGCATAAAAGTAGCATTAGGTACAGATGGATATATAAATGATTTTTTTGAAGTTATGAGAGGTGCGTTTTTAATGCATAAATCAGTTGAAGAAGATGCGTCTGTAATGCCAGCAAGTTTAGTATTTAAGATGGCAACAGAACATGGTGCTTATGCATTAGGGCTTCAAAAATCAGGAAAAATAACAGTTGGTAATAAAGCAGATATAGTAGTTATGGAAGATGAATTTAAAACTCCTGTAACACTTGATAATATATTTGACCAGATAGTAGTGCAAGGTAAAAAAGAATTTATATCGAATGTATACATAGATGGTAAACATATTTTAAAAGAAAAACAATTAGTTGACTTAGATAAAAAAGCCATTGTTAAAGAAATGAAAGATGTTGCCTGTGAATTCTGGAAGTTTTAATAAATGTAAATAAATATGAAAAGGGGAAGTAAATAATGTATAATTTTTTAGGGAAAGAATTAAAATCACCTTTTATAATAGGTTCAGGTCCGTTGACATATAGTGCAGCTGGATGTAAGATACTAAGTGATGCAGGAGCAGGGGCAGTTGTTACTAAGACAATAAGAAAAGAAAGAGCTATAAATCCAGCACCTCATATGGTGAGAAATACAGCCAATGCTCTTTTAAATAATGAGAAATGGACAGATTTTGAACCAGAGCAATGGATAGATTTTGAAATACCACAAATGAAAAAAGATGGAACTGTATGTATAGCTTCAGTAGGTCATACAATAGAAGAAAGTAGTGAACTAGTAGAAAAGGTTGCAAATGCAGGAGCTGATTTTATCGAGTTGGTATCTTATGACTATAGAGATTTAATACCAATGCTTAAAGATGCGAAAGAGAGAGTGAATATACCAGTAATAGTTAAACTTCCTCCTATGATAGATGAAATAGGGGCTTTTGCTAAAAAATTAGAAGAAGCAGGAGCAGATGCAATAACTGCTTGTGATTCTGTAGGACCAGCACTTAGAATAGATATAGAAAATGGTCAACCTTTATTAGGTGGAAATGGAATTGGATATTTAAGTGGAGAAACTATTAAACCAATAACTCTACAAAGAATATATGAAATAAAAAAAGAAGTAAATATACCTATAATTGGATTAGGTGGATGTGTAAGTGGAGATGATGCTTTAGAGATGATTATGGCAGGTGCTGACTTTGTTGGTATATGCTCAGTAGTAATATTAAAAGGAGCTCAAGTAATAGCTAAAATACACAATGACCTAAATTCTAATCTTGAAAGACTAGGATATAAAACTATAGAAAATGCTTGTGGGATAGTACATAAGCATATGGGAGAGGTAAATGAAAGACTTAGTTTTGAATTTACTTATGATGAAGAAAAATGTACTAAATGTAAGATGTGTGAAAGAGTGTGTGCATATCAAGCTAGAAAATTAAATGATAAGATGGAATTGAATGAAGATGAATGTAGATATTGTGGTCTTTGCATATCAGTATGTAAACCAAAAGCACTTGGAAGAAAAATTTCATGTCCAGAATTAAATGCATAAGATATTTTATAAAAAATATAATTTTAAAAGATAAAAATTTAGATACAAATAAAGGATACCATATTAAAGTGGTATCCTTTTGTTTGTAATTATTATTTTTAGATTTATATCTATATTAATTATTTTTTATAGTAATTATACATAATAATTTTATTAATTAAATTTATGATAACTATTTTAGATATATATGTTAACATTGTATAGCATTTGTATAAGATGTTATAATAATTAATAGGGATGGTGATGTAAGTGGAAGATAAAATTTTAGAATTATTACATATTATAAATAAAGATGTGGTTAGCATGAAAAATGATATGTCAGAAGTAAAACAAGAAGTAAGTATAATGAAAGAAGAAATAAGTGAAGTAAAACAAGAAATATGCATAATGAAAAATGACATGTCAGAAGTAAGACAAGAAGTAAGTGTAATGAAAGAAGAAATGAGTGAAGTAAAACAAGAAGTAAGTGTAATGAAGAAAGAAATGAATGAAGTAAAACAAGAAGTAAGTGTAATGAAGAAAGAAATGAGTGAAGTAAAGCAAGAAGTAAGTGTAATGAAAGAAGAAATGAGCGAAGTAAAACAAGAAGTAAATCTGATAAAGAAAGAAATAAATGAAGTAAAACAAGAAGTAAGTGTAATGAAGAAAGAAATGAATGAAGTAAAACAAGAAGTAAATGTAGTGAAAGATAATTTGCATGAAGTTAAATTAGAAATGAACTCTATGAAAAATCAAATAAGTAAAGCAAGTAAAGATATAAGTGAAATTAAAGCAGAAAGTATTATAGTTAATGAAAAACTATATGAAATAGATGTTAAAGTAGATGCCTTAGAATCTGAAGGAAAATCAATTAAAGAACAACAAATTGAACAAAATAGTATTTTAGGAAGTTTATTACATAACTCTGAAATAAATAAAGCTACTCATGATAATATGGAACATAGTATAGCACATATAAAAGGTGATACAAACGCCATAAAAGAAGATGTTTCCGAAATAAGAAGAGATTTAAGTTTAGTAGAATTAGCTACCAGCAAAAATTGGAGCGATATTGTAAAACTAAAATCAGCTAGATAATCTTTTAATTACATTAACTTATCATCCATAAAAGTATAAACTTTCATATACAAATAGATGCTTATATAATCTTACTATTTATTATAAATTTTAGAAATTAAAATAAAAATTTGAGAAAAGATCACTTGAAAAATACTTTTGGTCTTTTTTTTTATGTAATTATAAAAATATCATAAAAATAAAATTTAAAATTTGCTTAATAAAAAATTACAGAACAGTTGGAATAAGTAAATTTTTATCAATGAAAGTATAAAAAATTTATTCTATGCAAACATTGGCATTAAAATTGCTCTATAGAAATAATAAACAGTAATATACATAAAGATTGTATTATACAATACTGTTACTATTTTTAATTATAGATATTGGTTTATATTTATAAGCTAGATAGAAACTTGTATGTTTTATGTTGCAGATACAAATATAGTAAAGGAGAGTACATGGGTACAACTGAGATACATAGCTTATTAAGTTTTTCTGTCTTATGATAATTATATTATAAAATATTCATAAATATTTTGATTTTCAATTTGAAAATTATTTTATGCTCAAATTAATTATTATGTAATTAATTTAATAACAAAAACAGTGAAAGAGTAAATAATATTATTTACAGGGGGTAATAAAAAAGTATATTAAATAAGTTGTACTTTTAGCCCCGTACATAAAGAAATTTATGTAGGACACAACTTTAAAACCAGTAAATCCTAAAGCCTTGCAACTACAATAAAAGATAGAAAGAAACTTTTATGAATGTGGTGAAAACCAGAAACAATAGCAAGGATGGTATATGGTGAGAGCCTAAGTACTTTACAATGGACATTTGGTCGCCAAGCCTAGAAATAGGAAGGTCAAACGACTATCTCGAAAGAGAGTACACTATAAGCTATTGATAGTGGAAACGGGTTGCTCTTAACAGGTAATGCTGAAGATGAAGAAATAGTCTACGCTCATATGAAAGTATGAGGTCACTTAAAAATTAAAGTGGCATCTATAAAGTAGCGTTTATAGGTAAATGTTTAAAACTTACAAGATATAAATACTTATGAAAACTTATAACTTATAATGATTAAGATTGAAAGATTTAGATTGGATTAGAATTGTTGTAAAAATTTTTAAAGTCCATAGCTACAATACTCTTATATTTGTAAAGCACTATAGAACATATACAAAATAATAGAATAAATTTGATTGTTAATAATTAAATTTGTTGCACATGATTTTTAAGTATGAAAACTTAAATGTATTACTGAGTATAGTAAGATTTATAAAAGTCATTTAGTTTAATATATTAAATTTTTAAGTATTTATATAATTCAATAAGTTTTATGTAACGGGAGTTTTTATTATGAAAGCAAAAAGTACATCAAAATTTGAATTAGACGGAATACCACCACTAAAGGAAGCAATACCTTTGGGGTTACAACACTTAATGGCAATGGTAATAGGTAGTTGTTTACCAGCAATATTAATTGCAAATGTAGCTGGACTTGATCATAAAATGTCTACACTATTGATTCAAGCTGCATTAATTTTTGCAGGATTATCAACTTTGTTACAATTATATCCAATACCACTATTTAAAGGGTTTAAATTGGGAGGAGGAATACCAGTTATAATGGGAGCTACAGCAATGTTCATAGGAGCTGGAGTTTCTGTTGCAGGTAAGTATGGATTACCTGTGTTATTTGGTTCTCAAATAATTGCTGGTATAGTAATAATCATAATTAGTTTTGGTCTTAAAAAAATAAGATTTATATTTACTCCAGTTGTATCTGGCACGATAGTTGCATGTATGGGTCTTGGACTTTTCCCAATAGCAATAAAAAACTTGGCTGGAGGTATGGGGAATGAGACATTTGGACAACCAATTAATTTTATAGTTGGAATAGCTGTGTCACTTATGATATTAGGATTAAATAAATATGGCAAAGGATTATTTAAAGATGCATCAATATTAGTTAGCATAATTTTTGGATATATTTTATCTCTAATGTTGGGAATAGTAAATTTTTCTTCAATTCAAGAGTTTACTTTGATTGCACTTCCAAAACCACTTGCTTTTGGATTAGATATAAAGATTGAGGTTGTAGTAATGTTTTCAATAATATATTTGGTTGAAATAGCTGATATTATGGGAGCATGTACACTTTCTGCAGTAGGAGGGCTTAATAGACAAGTGACAGATGAAGAACTTTCTTCTGCTGTTTTAGGAAATGGAGTATTATCTACAATAGGAGCATTATTTTCTGCTACTCCAATGGGGATGTTTGGTCAAAATTCTGCAATCGTTTCTAATACAAAAATTATAAGTAAATTTGTATTAGCTATTGGAGGAATTGGATTATTTCTGGCGGGAGTATCACCTTTGTTAGCTAATTTAATCAGAACAATACCTCCTTGTGTGGTTGGAGGAGCAACTCTCGTAATATTTTCAACTCTTACAACCTCTGGATTAAGACTTGTTAGTATGGATGGTTTTAATCAAGAAAATAGTATGATATTAGGTCTTTCTATGGCAGCTGGCATAGGATTTATGGTGGTTCCTCAAGTGCTTGAAAAATCTCCAAAATTTATAGAAACATTACTTGCAGATTCGAGTGTAGTTTCAGGGGCTATGGTTGCCATAATAGTTCAAGGTTTATATATGATAAAATTTTCAAAAGGTAAGGACAATAAAAATAAAAAAGATAAAAAAGAAAATATATAGAGTAAAAAATTAATAGAACTAAATTAAGTTTACTATATATTTATAAAAATTAAAGCAATGTACTTAATAGGTTTAGAGTTTTAATAAATATGATATAAGGGGGATAAGATGGTTACTATAAAAGAATATTCTGTTCCACAAAGCCTGGAAGAAGCATATAAAATTTTAATTTCTAAAAAAAATAATGTTATTTTAGGTGGTTGCGGATTTATAAAATTAAGCAATAAAAACATAGGAACAGCCATAGATTTAAAGGATATAAATCTAGACTATATAAAAGAGGATGAAAAAAATATACTAATAGGAGCAGATACATCTTTGAGAAGTTTAGAAATAAATAAAACTATTAAAAATTATTGTAGTGGAATAGTCTCAAGTGCTGTTTCTAATATAGTTGGTGTTCAATTTAGACAAGGAGCAAGAATTGGAGCTAGTGTATTTTCGAAATATGGTTTTTCTGACTTGATTCCAGTACTTTTAGTTGTTGATGCGAAGGTAAGGTTATACAATAGTGGAATATTAGAGCTAAATGAGTTTTTAGATAGTGAATTAAATAAAGATATATTAATTGAAGTAATACTTCCTAAGAAAGATGCAGTAGCTGTGTTTGATTCAATAAGAAAATGTACAGGAGATTTTGCTATATTAAATTCAGCTATGTTAAAAGAAAATGATACTTATAAAATAGCAATTGGAGCAAGACCTCAAAGGGCTAAATTAGCACTTGAAGCAAGTAATATATTGAGTAAAGAAAAGGATATAGATAAAGCATCTATTATTGTAGGTAAAGAATTAATTTATGGAAGTAATATGAGAGCAAGCAAAGAGTATAGAATAGATATGGCAAGTGCGCTAGTTAAGAGGATGTATAGTGCTACTGAGGGAGGTAATAGATAATGATTAATAAGGGGATAAGAAAGATAGATAGTACAGCAATTGTGACAGGAAAGCCTCTATATACTGAAGACCTTATTATGCATAAAGATGTTTTGACTGTTAAACTTCTTAGAAGTCCACATGCACATGCCAAAATAAAGAATATAGACACGTCAAAAGCTGAAAAAATTCCAGGAGTTGTAGGAATTTATACTTATAAAGATGTCCCACAAGTTAGATATTGTGTTCCAGGTCAAACAGAACCAGAAGCATCTCCTTATGATAGAGTCTTACTTGAAGATACGGTTAGATTTGTTGGAGATGAGGTAGCATTAGTAGCAGCAGAAGATGAAAAAACAGCCATTAAAGCTTTAAAAATGATAAAAGTAGAGTATGAAACTTTAAAGCCTGTATTTAATGCAAGAGAAGCAGAAGGAAATGAAGTTATTATACATCCAGAACAAGATATAGTAGAACCATATCCTTTTGGATTAGATGCAAAAAATAATATAGTATCAAAAGAGTTTTTCGAGTTTGGTGATGTTGAGGCTAAGCTTAAAGAAAGTGAATTTGTGGTAGAAGCATCATATAAGACTCAAAGTCAATCACATTGTATGATGGAAACTCATAGGTCATATGCATATAAAGATATAAATGATAGGATTGTTGTTGTGTCATCATTACAATCACCACACAATGTAAAGAGAATACTTAGAAAAGTATTGGGGATTCCTTCTTCTAAAATAAGGGTAATAAAGCCTAGAATAGGTGGTGGATTTGGAGGAAAGAATATAGCAGCAACAGATATATTTACTGCATTTGTGACTATGAAAACTGGAAGACCAGCAAAATTCGTTTTTACAAGAAGTGAAACTTTTGTAGGTTCTAATAGTAGGCATGAAATGTTTTTTGATGTTAGAGTAGGTGCAGACAAAGAAGGAAATTTAAAGGCGATAGAATTAAAATCACTAAATAATACAGGTGCCTATGGTGGTAATGGAGTTTCTGTTTCTTCAGAATCAGGTCATAATACATTACCAATATATAATGATATTGATGCTGTTAGATTTGATGCTAGAACAGTATATACTAATAGATTGCCAGCAGGTGCACTTAGAGGTTATGGAGCTACACAAGGCATATTTGCAATAGATAGTGCTATTGATGAATTAGCTAATAAGGTTGGTATAGACCCTCTTGAATTTAGAGTTAAAAACATAATAGATAGATATACTAATGGAAAAGCAGCAGAAGAAGAAATACTAAGCTGTGAATTAAAACAGTGTATAGAAAAAGGGAAAAAATTAATTAATTGGGATGATAAATATCCGTGTAAAGATATAGGCAATAACAAGGTAAGGGCAGTAGGTATGGCAGTGGCAAATCATGGTTCTGGTATACCACGTGTGGATATGGCAACAGTGACTATACGAATGGATGAAGATGGGACATATAAGTTATTATCTGGTCTTGCTGATTTAGGACAAGGAGCTGATACAATTCAAGCACAAATTGCTGCTGAGACTTTAAATACGACTGTAGATAGAATATCTGTTTATACAGGTGATTCGGACCTATGTCCATATGATACAGGAGCATTTGCTTCTTGTACTACAACAGTTACAGGAAATGCAACAATAAAAACAGCAAACAAATTAAAAGAAATATTACTTTCAATAGCAGAATCTAAACTCGGGTCTAAAAAAGAAGATTTAGAGTTAAGTGAAGATAGAATTTTTGTTAAGAATGATGAGAGTAAATTTGTGTTATTAGAGGAATTAGGAAGAGAGTCAGTTGGAGGTATTGGGTTTTCAAGTGACGATGTACCAGTTGTTTTAGAAGCAACAGAATCATTTGGTATGTTAAAAAGAATAAAACCATTTATAGCAGGATTTGCTGAAATAGAATTAGATAAAAATACAGGGGAATATAAGGTAATAAATTTTGCATGTGTCCCAGACTGTGGTACAGTTATAAATCCAACATTAGCTAGAATACAAGTAGAAGGTGGAGTAATGATGGGAATAGGGTTTGCAATGTATGAAGACCCTAAATTTGATAGATATGGAAAGTTATTGACAGACAGTTTCTTGCAGTATAAGGTTCCTACAAAAAAAGAAGTAGGAAATATATTGGTAGATTTTGCTGATAATTTTGACCCAGGAGGACCTTATGGAGCTAAATCTTTAGGAGAAATAGTTATACATACGCCAGCACCAGCAATTGCAAATGCAATCTTTAATGCTACTGGAGTTCGTATAAGAGAGCTTCCTATAACTTTTGAAAAAGTGTACATGGGTATGAAAAACAATAACAAATAAATTTAATAAATGATATACTATAAAGTATAAAATTAAGTTATTTTGTAAAATAAAGTAATTGAATAGACATTATATATGGTGCTTTCTAAAAATACCATATATAATGTCTAATAGAGTAAGAGTTAAAGGAGGTGAGTTTATGCCAAATAGAACAAAAAACATACATTATGGGACTCAGAGACAACAATTAAAAAATTTAACTAAAAAAGAATATCAGGCTTTGCGAGAGATGTGCTTTTTAGCAAAGAATTTGTATAATGTTGGTACATATAATGTCAGACAACATTACTTTAATCAAGGAGAGCATCTTAATTATGAAGCTAATTATCATGTGTGTAAAGAAAATGAAAACTATAAACTACTCAATAGTAATGTAGCACAACAAATACTAAAAGAAGTTGATAGTTCGTTTAGGTCATTTTTTGGTTTAATTAAATTAGCTAAAGAAGGCAAGTATGATTTTAGAGGAATAAAATCACCTAAGTATTTAGACAAAGAAGGTTTTTTTAGTATAATAATAGGTCAAATAAGAATTAAAGACGATGGAATTTTAAATGTTCCTATGTCTCCAGCATTTAAAAAAATGTATGGAAAGGTGAGTATAAAAGTTCCAAATAATATATTAGACAAAAAAGTTAAGGAAATAAGAATAATACCTAAACATAAGGCTAGGTTCTTTGAAATTCAGTATTGTTATGAAATACCGAAATCAGAGGAAGTTTCAAATAAAAAAAATGCACTGGCAATAGATTTAGGTTTAGAAAACTTATGTACTTGTACTACCAATTTAGGTGATAGTTTTATTATAGATGGGAGAAGGCTTAAGTCTGTGAATCAATGGGCAAATAAGCAAAACGATAAAATAGAGGCTTTAAAATTAAAAAAGAATATAAGTTTAATTACAAGAAAACAATTTAAAGTATGGAATAAAAGAAATAATCAGGTTAAAGACTATGTAAATAAAACTTGCTTTTACATAATTGACTACTGTGTAAAAAATAATATTGGCAATTTAATTGTAGGATATAATGCTAAGTTAGAAAAAAGTGATAATATGGAAAAGAAAATATATAGAAATTTTATAAGAATTCCTTTTGGAGAGATAAAAGGAAAACTAGAGTACCTATGTAAAATAAAAAATATTAATTTCATTAGACAAGAAGAAAGCTATACTAGTAAATCCGATTTTTTTGCCAATGATTATCTTCCTGATATTAATTTGGATGATGTACAGAAATACAAATTTAAGGGAGAAAGAATAACACGTGGTCAATATAAATCTAGTATGGGTATGATTATAAACGCAGATGTAAATGCAAGTCTTAATATATTAAAAAAATCAAAAATAGTTGATTTATCTTATTTGCAGAATAATCCTCAGGTGTTAAAGCAACCACAAAGAATAAGAATATCTTAATAATAATTAAAAGATAAACTGATAGCGTATAAGCTTACAGCTTAGCGGCGAATTGGATCCGCCTTGTTGTTTACAACAGAATCTATTTACTTTTTAGTTTATAGAATTTCAAAAATCACTTTTACTAAAAAAGTTAAATTATAAATTTCAAATAAATAAAATTTAGGATATTTAAAAGAAATAGTTATGAGAGGTGAAAGTGTGAAATTATCAAATATGATAGGAGCAAATGAAATAATAACTGTAGTTGGAGCAGGAGGAAAAACTTCATTTATAAAATACTTTGCGAATTTTTATAGAGATAAGCTAAAAGTTTTACTTACAACAACTACTAAAATATATTTACCTGATAGAAAAGACTATGACAATATATTTATGACAATAGGTGGAACTTCTATTCCATCTATTTGTCATGGAGTAACAGTATGTGGAAGCTGTATAAATAATGAAAATAAAATAGTAGGAATAAAGTTATCTGATTTAGAAAAAATGATAGATAAATTTGATTTGGTCTTGATAGAAGGTGATGGTTCAAAGAGAAAAAAACTTAAAGGTTGGAATGATGGAGAACCAGTAGTATATTGTAAAACTACAAAAACTATAGGTATATTAGATATAACTTCATTTGGAATGGATATTAATGAAGAAAATATACATAGGTTAGATGAATTTAAAAAAATAACTAATTTAAATATGTGTAATATAAATGATAATCCTAAAGTAAGCCTTGATAATTTAAAAAATGTAGTATTAAATCCAAAAGGATTGTTTAAAAATTATCATGGAAAAAAAATATTATTTATTAATAAAATCGAAAATGAAATATATGAAAGTTTAGCTATAAATTTAATTAAAATTATTAAAGAGCATGAAAGCGAAATAGATATATTTTATGGAAGTATAAAACAAAATTTTTGTATAAGATATTGAAGTATTAAAATAGTTTATGTGATATTATATATATAGATAATATCAATAAAGATACTATAAAATCATAACAATATCAATACATTATAAATGTTAAGGAATGATATATATGATAAATGCAGTAATAATGGCGTCAGGATTTGCCAGAAGAATGGGAAAAAATAAACTTTTATTGGAATATGATGGATGTTCTATAATAGAACATGTACTTAAGGCAGTTAGTAAAATTAATTTTCATCAAGTTGTAGTTGTAAGTCAATATAAAGAAGTTTTAGCACTATGTAATAAATATGGCTTTAAATATGTAGATAATAAAGATGCAAATATAGGTCAGAGTGAATCCATAAAATTAGGAATTTTAAATAGCTCAAAATGTGATGGATATATGTTTTTTGTGGGAGACCAACCATTTATTGATGATTTATATATAGATAAAATTATAAATACTTTTAAATTATATAGAAATTTTATAGTAATTCCAAGATGCAAAGATGTATGTGGAAATCCAGTTATATTTCCATTTAGCAAAAAAAAGGAATTGTTGGCACTTAAAGAAGATGAAAAAGGGAAAACTATTTTAAAGAATTCATCAAAAATAAAATATGTAGAAGTTCCCAAAAAAATGTTATTAGATATTGATACGAAAGTGGATTATGAAAGAATAGGGGGTAAATTATGAAATTAATAAAAACTATAGATGCTGTTGGACAAGTTTTATGTCATGACATTACTCAAATAATACCAGGAGAATTTAAAGGAAGAAAATTTAAAAAGGGACATGTAGTAAAAGAAGAAGACATTCCAGTTTTATTATCTCTTGGTAAAGACAACTTATATGTATGGGAAAAATCAGAGGGAATGATTCATGAAAATGAAGGAGCTTTATTTTTAAAAGAATTAACTGCTGGAGAAAATTTAGATTTCAGTGAAATAAAAGAAGGAAAGATAGACTTTATAGCGGCATGTGATGGGATTTTAAAAATAGATGTTGATGCACTTTTTGATTTAAATTGTGTTGGTGAAATAATGATGGCAACTCTTCATAATAATTTTGTAGTAAATAAAGGGCTAAAAGTAGCTGGAACAAGAGTCATACCTCTAGTCATAGATGAGAAAAAACTAGAAGAGGCAAAAAAAGTAGTTGATAACAGAAAAATAGTCAAAGTAATACCTTTTAAACCTAAAAAAGTAGGAATCGTTACTACTGGAAATGAAGTATTTTACAGTAGAATTGTTGATAAATTTGGACCAGTAATAGAAGAAAAAGTAAAGGGGTTTGGATGTGAAGTTATAGGCCAAACTATATGTCCAGATGATAAGGATATCATAAAAAATGCAATAAAAGAATTTATAAGTCAAGGAGCAGAACTTATCTGTTGTACTGGTGGAATGAGTGTAGACCCAGATGATGTCACACCTACAGCTATAAAAGAGACTGGAGCTGACTTAGTTACATATGGTTCACCAATATTACCAGGAGCAATGTTTTTACTTGCTTATTATGGAGAAGTTCCGATTATGGGGATACCTGGATGTGCAATGTATCATAAAACTACAGTATTTGATATAGTTCTATCTAGGATTTTAATAGATGAAAAACTTGACAAATATGATATAGCTAAATATGGTCATGGTGGTCTTTGTATGAACTGTGATGTATGTACTTACCCTGCATGTAATTTTGCTAAAATATAAAATCATAAAAATAGAGTACTTACAAACTTAGGTACTCTTTTTAAGTATTAATGATATATAAACTATGATTAATTATACAGAAACTATGTTTTAACTAATAGCTAGAACAGATTAAAGATTCAAATAAAGTATTTAGAGTGTGTAAAAGAATTAATAAAGTTGCAATTTGAATTTTTTATAAGTATAATATAATAGATTGTTAATTTTTATGAAACTTACAATCTTTAATACAATTTTAATAAATATTTCACGAATTTGGTATAAAAAATATGCTGTTTACGTGATAATAAAAATGTTATCAAAATTTTATGATAAAATAAATTATGAACAAAAAGAAAGGAAAATACATTAATGTTACAAGTTACAGGTGTTGGACTTAGATTTGGTGATAAGGAACTATTTAAAGATGTTAACTTAAAATTCACTAAAGGAAATTGCTACGGAATAATAGGAGCTAACGGTGCGGGAAAATCTACTTTTTTAAAAATATTATCAGGAGAAATAGAACCAAATACAGGGAGTGTATCTATAACTGATAAAGAAAGAATGTCAGTTTTAAAACAGGACCACTTCGAATATGAGGAAGAAACTGTTTTAAATGTTGTTATAAGAGGTCATGAAAGACTTTGGAGTATAATGCATGAAAAAGATGCTTTATATATGAAAGAAGATTTCAGCGAAGAAGATGGAATAAAAGCTGCTGAGCTTGAAGGTGAGTTTGCAGAACTTGATGGATGGGATGCAGAAACTAATGCTGAAAAAATACTTATGGGTCTTGGTATAACTAAGGATATGCATTACAAACAAATGAAAGAATTAGTTGGTGGAGAGAAGGTTAAAGTGTTGTTAGCACAATCACTTTTTGGTAAACCTGAAATACTATTAATGGATGAGCCTACAAACCACTTGGATTTCAAATCAATAAATTGGTTAAATAACTTTATAATGGATTTAGAAGAGTCTATAGTTATAATAGTATCACATGATAGACATTTCTTAAATCAAATATGTACTAATATAGTTGATGTTGACTTTTGTAAAATACAGATGTATGTTGGAAACTACGACTTCTGGTATGAATCAAGTCAATTAGCATTACAACTTGCTAAAGACCAAAACAAAAAGACTGAGGAAAAGATAGCTCAATTAAAGGAATTCATAGCTAGATTTAGTTCTAATGCTTCAAAAGCTAAACAAGCGACATCTAGAAAGAAACAATTAGATAAATTAGAAGTTGAAGATATACAACCATCAAGAAGAAGATATCCATATGTAGGATTTACACCTGCTAGGGAAATTGGTAATGAAGTTTTAGAAGTACACAATTTAACAAAAACTATAGATGGAGTTAAAGTACTTGATAATGTTTCATTTAGATTGGATAGAGATGACAAAGTAGTATTTATGGGTGATGAAATAGCTACTACTGCACTTTTAAATATAGTTATGGGAGAACTTGAACCAGATAGTGGAGAATATAAATGGGGAGTAACTACTTCTCAAGATTATCTTCCAAAAAACCATAATAAGTTTTTTGATGGAGTAGAGTATTCTCTAGTTGACTGGCTTAGACAGTTTTCTGAAGAAAAAAGTGAGAGTTTCATAAGAGGATTTTTGGGTAGAATGTTATTCTCTGGAGAAGAAGCTTTAAAAGAAGCTCAAGTTATATCTGGAGGAGAAAAAGTTAGATGTATGCTTAGTAAGCTAATGCTTTCAAATGCAAATGTACTTGTGTTAGATGACCCTACTAACCACTTAGACTTAGAAAGTATAACTTCTGTCAATAAAGGACTTGAAAAATTCCCAGGAGTGCTTTTATTTACTTCTCATGACCATGAGTTTATATCTACTATAGCAAATAGAATTATAGAGATAACTCCAAATGGAATAATGGATAGAAAGATGGATTTTGATGAGTATTTAGAAAGTAAAGATATACAAGAACAATTAGCTAAAATGTATGGGAAAAATAAATAATTATTTAGTTTAAATATTATTTTTACTAAATATAATTATTAGAATAAAAACCTTTTAATGTTTGAGAATACTCTATATAAGTGTGTAGGTATTTAATCAATATTAGGAGGTTTTTTATTTAGTATATACTGTAGTAAATAGGATTGTAGAGATAATGCAAATGGAACTATGAATAGAAAGATATATGGATTTTTTAGATTATAAAAAAGCACATGTCTCCAAATCTAAATTGATTGTTTACATTGTGTCAAATTACAACAATATTTGGAGACATAATAAGCAAAAATTATATAATATAATGAGTCTATAGATATTCTCTTTTATGATAATGTATTTTTTGTAAAGTTACAGGGGTTACTGATTCATTATAAAAATCTTCAGCTTTACCAGTAACTATACCACCTAAGTTACAAATGATTTTAACTGTTGTGTCACGTGCTTCCATAAAAATTTCATCAATATCTTGAGAAAATAAATCATCAATGGAAAAATATGCTAGTTTTGTTCCGATATGCTGACTACGAAAATCTTTTCTAATTGCAAATCTACCCCAGTGAACTTGTCTATTTTCGTACCAAGATGCAACTGCTCCAATAATAACATCATCAATTGTTGTGCACCACCATGATGGATTCTTATCTTGAGAAATAGGGATTATATCTTTTGGAATCTTTTGTTCTACCGAAAAAACATCTAATTCAAGTTTATTAATATCTAGCATATCATCTGCTGTAGCTTTTCTGAATATAATTTTTTTCATAACAATCCTCCTAATTTGAGAAGTAGAAGCTGTATTTATAATACTAAAACTATTTTGTAATAAATATATTTTAACTCTTCTATTATAAAATTAAATTTGAATATTAATTTAGTTTTAATTTTATTAGTAGTAAAAATTAATTTTATAGATAATAAAGATTAGAGTAAATATAATCAAAAAAATGTAATATTAGTTAGCATTAAATAAGTTTTCAGAAATTTTGTCAGATGCTTCTTTATCCATTTCTTTTAGAACATGGGAATAAACACTTAAGGTTGTATTTATATTTGAATGACCAACTCTTTCTGAGATAACTTTTATAGGTACCTTAGAATTTATAAGTAAAGTAACATGTGAATGTCTTAAATCATGAAATCTAATGTGGGGCAAGTCATTCTTTTCTAAAAATCTTTTAAATTTTTTACTCATAACATCTTCAGCAATAGGTTCACATTTTTTATTGAAAAATAACAAGTCACGACTATTTCTAATAGAAGACTTTAATAAATTTTTATTTTGTTTTATCTTATATTCTTTTAGTAAAAAGATTAATTCCTTTGGAGCAGATATTTTTCTAATAGAGCTTTCCGTTTTGGGTTCTTTAAGAATTACAGAGCCATTAATTCGAGCTGTTATCTTATTTACAGTTATTGTATTTTCTTCAAAATCAATATTATCCCAAGTTAAACCTAAAACTTCTGAAATTCTAAGACCTAAACCAACTGCTAAATTAATAGGTAATTCCATATATGTATTTTTTGATAAGTTCAACAATTTTATCATTTGCTCTTTGTCATAAATTTCATTTTTAAATTTTTTATATCTTGGAGCTTCTATATTATCCATGATATTTTCTTTTACTAATTTGAGCCTATATGCTCTTTTTATTGCAAGTTTCAATATATTTATATGAATCTTAATTGATTGAGGATTCAATTTATGAGATAGTTTATCAATGTAGTTCTGTATATGAATTGGATGTAAATCCTGTATTTTATATTTACCAATAGAGGGATTAATATAATTCTTACAAATACTAACATAATTATTGTATGTAGCTAATGATATATTTTCACTGTACTTTTTTAAAAAATCTAAGAGAAATTCTGAGACAGTGATTTCGTTTGGAATTAAAAAGCCATCTTTATATAGACTTTCCTTTACTTCATTTAACCTTTTGCTCGCATCTCTTTTTTTATCAAAAATACCCATGTTCTTTTGTTTTCTCTTTCCAGTATCTTCATCTGTAAATTCGAGATAAACTACATAATTCTTGTTTCGTTTTCTAATAAATGCATTCATATATAACCCACCAATCAAAATTTTATACATTTATTATAACATATGGATAAACTCAAAAATAGTTTTTGAAATAAATTTATAGTTATTTCAAAGATTGATATTTATTGATTATAAAATGGGTATATTATCTTAAATATTAGAATTTTAACTTAATAATCTGTTATACTTAATATATATAAAAATAAAATTTATTTTTTACTTTGGGATTTTATATGTTTGGGTAGTACTGAAAATATAAGTTTGAGAGGAGTGTAAAATCATATGACTATTACTAAGATACCACCAGCAGAATTAAAGGTCATGAAATTTATTTGGGGGTCAGATTTTACAGTAACATCAAAAGATGTCATTGAAGCTATGGAAAAACTATATGATTGGAAGCAAACTACAACACTAACACTTTTATCAAGATTAGTAAATAAGCAATTCTTAGATGCGAAAAAGATAGATAGACATACACATTATACAGTTATTATTAGAGAAGATGAATATTTACATTTTGAAACAAAAACTTTTCTAGATAATATGCATGGAAGTTCTATTGAAAGCTTTATGAAGGCATTGTTCAAAAAGGGGGTAAATGAGGAAGAATTAAATTCTGTTGAAAAATGGGTAAAAGATATTAAAAAAGATGAATAGTTTGTTGAGATTAACAACAAGAATAACTTTAAATATATATTTTTTGTATTAATTGTACGTTTAAATGTATGAACATTTAGGCACTTAATAGTATATAAAAACTAAAACTTTTTAGTTATTTTTAAAATAAATTTAATTATCATAAAATAAATAGTTTTTACAATAATTAGTCAAATGAATTAAAAGTAGAGTAAACTGTAAAATACATAGATTTCTTTATTAAGTATTCTTAGTTTTCTAACACATTTTAATACTCTAGGTCTAATATAAAATTAAATTTATTAAGATTTGATTTTATATTAGACTTAGAGTTAATCAGAA
>NZ_JAGWCU010000034.1:0-39509 GCF_020657755.1 Clostridioides sp. ZZV15-6388
AGCAAATAAGAAACTCTGTAGCATATCCAAACTTAAATGTTAAAATAGCAGCTACTCATGCAGGAGTAACAGTAGGAGAAGATGGAGGAAGTCATCAAGCTATAGAAGATATATCTTTAATGAGAGGAATACCAAATATGGTTATCCTAAATCCTGCTGATGGAATAGAAGCAAAAAAAGCAATATTTTCTGCTGTAAATTACAATGGACCTGTGTATATAAGACTTGGAAGAGCAACTACTGAAGATATACATAATGATGATTATAATTTCAAAATTGGAAAGGGCGAGATTCTTAGACAAGGTTCAGATGTAGCTATAATTGCAACTGGAATAATGGTTTCAAAAGCTATTAAATCTGCTGAATTATTAAGTGAAGAGGGAATTGAAGCTATAGTAGTTAATATATCAACTATAAAACCAATTGATAGTGAACTGATAGTAGAAGTAGCTAAAAATACTGGCAAGGTAGTAACTGTAGAGGAACATAGTGTAATAGGTGGATTGGGTTCTGCAGTTACAGAAGTGTTAAGTGAAAAATATCCTGTTGTAGTAAAGAGAATAGGTGTAAATGATGAATTTGGTCAATCAGGAAATCCAGAATCTCTATTAAATTATTATGGATTGACTGTAGAAAACATAGTTAATACTGTAAAATCATTTTAAGTAAATATAATCAATAATAAAAGTAAACTAAACATAAATTTTATCGATAAAATATGGGAGGAATCAGAATGTTAGAGACTCTAAAAGAAGAAGTATTAAAAGCAAATTTGGAATTACCTGAAAGAGGATTAATTACTTATACATGGGGAAATGTAAGTGGAATAGATAGAGAAAAGGGTCTAGTAGTAATAAAACCAAGTGGTGTTGAGTATGATAAGATGACTGTAGAAGATATGGTAGTAGTTGATTTAGATGGGAATATAGTAGATGGTAAATTAAGACCTTCTTCTGATACTCCAACTCATCTAGTTTTATATAATGAGTTTGAGGAATTAGGAGGGATAGTACATACACATTCAAGTTGGGCTACAACTTGGGCTCAAATAGGTAAATCTATACCAGCATGTGGGACTACTCATGCAGACTATTTTTATGGAAGTATACCATGTACTAGAAAAATGACTCGAGAAGAAATAAGCAGTGAATATGAAAGAGAAACTGGTAATGTAATTGTTGAAGAATTTATGGGGAAAAATCCAATACACTGCCCAGGAGTAATTGTAAATGACCATGGCCCTTTTACTTGGGGTAAAAATGCAAAAGAGGCTGTTCATAATGCAGTGGTTTTAGAAGAAGTTGCAAAGATGGCATATTATACAGAATTAATGAGTCCAGAGAATACTATGGATAGAGTACTTATGAACAAGCATTTTTCAAGAAAACATGGTAAAGATGCATACTATGGCCAAAAATAACTGTCTGGAGGTAAATTATGCTAGAATCTTTAAAAGTTAAAATTGTGGAAGTAGCAATTAAAGCAGAGAATTATGGTTTGTGTAAAGAAAAAGCTGGTAATTTTAGCATTAGAGATAAGGATACTGGATATATACTTATAACACCTTCAGGTATAGGAAGAGAAGAATTGAAAACAGAACACATTTGTGTATTAGACCTGGATGGGAATGTAATAGAAGCTGAGAAAGGTATTAAACCCAGTAGTGAGGTGCTAATGCATATTGAAATATACAAAGTGAGAGCAAATGTAAATGCCGTATCACATACACATTCTCTATATGCAACAGCATTTTCAGTGGCAAATAAACCAATTATACCAATTGTATATGAGTCAGTTAATTATGGTGGTTATGTAGACATTGCTCCATATGAAAGACCAGGGACTTTAGAACTAGCCAAAAGTGTTTCAAAGTTATTATTAGATACGGATGCATGTTTATTAGAAAGACATGGATTGACAACTGTAAGTAATGACCTTGAAGATGCTTTGTTAAAATCGAGATACGTAGAAGAAGCAGCAGAAATATACTATAGGTCTTTAGTATTAAATCAATTTAAAGAACCTAAGGCAGTAGATATTGATGAATTTGCAGAATGGAAATATCCAGAGGAAATAAAATTTTAATTAGGATGATTTGAATTAAAGAGATGAATTAAAATAGATATTGGCTTCTTTATATAGTGTAGTATTTCTTAAGAAATATATTTAATTTGATATATTTATTTAAAACAAAAATAATATAGAACCCTAAATCAATTCTTGTATTGGTTTGGGGCTCTATATTTTCTATTTATACATTTCTATTTATGCATTTCTTTTTATTTGATTTTCTGGTGAATTTATATGTTCAAAGTATTTTTTAGTCTCAGATACTATTATAGGTGATAGTGCAAGTAAAGCTATTAAGTTAGGTATCGCCATAAGTCCATTTACAATATCAGCAATTATCCAAACTACTTCTAATTTTAAGAATGCACCTAATAATACCATAGCTACAAATACAGTTCTATATCCATTCATACCTTTTACACCAAATAGGAATTCAAAACATCTTTCTCCATAATAACTCCAGCCCAAAATTGTAGTGAACGCAAATAATGTTAAGCTAACTGTAAGTAATATTGGTCCAAATGTAGGAATAGCGCCATCAAAAGCTGCTTGAGTCATAACAGCACCATTTAAGTCTGAACACCAAACACCTGATATTACAAGAGAGAATCCAGTAAGTGTACAGATTATAATAGTATCTATAAAAGTTCCTGTCATAGATATAAGCCCTTGCTCTGCTGGCCACTCAGTTTTAGCTGCAGCCGCTGCTATTGGAGCACTACCTAAACCAGATTCATTTGAAAATACACCACGAGCGATACCATTTCTAATTGCTAGTGACATAGTTGCACCTAGAAAACCACCAGTTGCAGCAGTAGGTGTAAATGCACTTTTAATTATTAATACAAAAGTTTCAGGTATTTTATTCCAATAAGATATTAAAATGATTCCACAGATTACAATGTAGATAACTGCCATAAAAGGTACTATCTTAGTAGCGACATTAGATATACTTTTAAGACCTCCAAACACAACTAAAGCTACAAATACTGCTAGTACAACACCTGTAATTCTAGGGTCTACTCCAAAGCTACTATTGATAGCGTCTGTTATTGAATTTACTTGAGTAAAAGTACCTATACCTAAAAGTGCAACTAATATACCACTTATAGCAAAGAATATTGCAAGAGGTCTCCATTTTTCACCCATACCATTTACTATGTAGTACATAGGTCCACCAGATACTTGACCATTTTTATCTTTAGTTCTGTATTTTATTGCAAGGACACCTTCTGAGTATTTAGTAGCCATCCCAAAGAATGCAGCTATCCACATCCAAAAAAGTGCACCAGGTCCACCAGCTTTAATAGCTGTGGCAACACCAACAATATTACCAGTACCAACTGTAGCAGCCAATGCAGTACATAAAGCTGCAAAACTTGAAACATCACCACTACCTTTATTTTCAGCAGCGAATATTAACTTAAGGGCACGTGGAAGTTTTGTTATTTGTACAACTCCAAGTTTAACAGTAAGTAATATACCAGTACCAACTAGTAGTACCAATAGGGGCGGTCCCCAAATAAAAGCATCAACTTTGTTTAAAATATCAATTAGATTCATAAAAACACTCCCTCATTTTTTTGCTTTACACAATCAATAGAATTTTTAATGAAGTAATTGACAGGAAATTAGTATAATTTATTAATAATTTCTAGTGTAATAAAAAAAGCTAAATCTAAAATAGATTCAGCTCTGGATATACACTAATTAGCAACCAAAATAAAAGTATTAATAATACTAGTTTTGGTAGATAATCCCTGTCCTTTTGCCTGAGAGATTGAGCACAAATGCCTTGCCCCTTCGGCGCCCATAATGGGTCTCTCCAGAGTTCCGTAAATTTTACAGTCCTACTTTAAAAAGCACCTGAGAGTGTTACTCCTTCGGTGTGCCATATGGCAACTCTTCTATAAAATCTTAACCGGATATTGATTTGTCATAGCTTATTGTATTAATAATAGTAATATAAGTTTTTGTGTTTTGTCAACTAAAAAATTTAAAAACAAGGAAAAAATATAAAAATATAAGTCTAATTACGAATTATAAACTTATAAATGTAAAGAATATACGTAAAAATAAACAGGATAGAAGCTGTGTAAATTAAGTGAAATATAAGTTTAGAATAAAAAAACAAGAAAATATTAAATAATTAATTAGAAGTGTTTTAATTATGGTAATATTATAGTTACGATATTAAGAAAGCTATTTATTTAACTTTTAAGTATAATGTAAGATTGAATGAAGAGAAAGGAAGTATTTTAAAATGGGAAAAATATTAGTACTAGCAGAGAAACCTTCTGTGGGAAGAGATATAGCAAAAGTTTTGGGTTCGAAGAATGAAAAAAATGGATATATAGAGGGGCCAAAGTATGTTGTTACTTGGGCACTAGGTCATTTGGTT
Source organism: Clostridioides sp. ZZV15-6388 (assembly GCF_020657755.1). NCBI lineage: Bacteria > Bacillati > Bacillota > Clostridia > Peptostreptococcales > Peptostreptococcaceae > Clostridioides > Clostridioides sp. ZZV15-6388. The sequence goes on from NZ_JAGWCU010000034.1 coordinate 4,472, forward strand.
ACACTTGCTGACCCTGAAAGTTATGGAGAAAGATACAAATCATGGAGTTTAGAAGATTTACCAATACTTCCTAAGTATCTAAAGACTGTTGTAATAAAAAAAAGTGGAAAGCAGTTTAATACAGTGAAGGCTCAAATGAACAGAAATGATATAGATGAAATAGTTATAGCAACAGATGCAGGGAGAGAAGGAGAACTTGTAGCAAGATGGATAATAGAGAAATCTCAAGTAAAAAAACCTTTAAAACGTCTTTGGATTTCTTCAAGTACAGATAAAGCAATAAAAGAAGGTTTTGCAAAATTAAAAAGTGGTAAAGAATATGAAAATTTGTACTATTCAGCAATAGCACGAGCAGAAGCCGATTGGATTATTGGAATAAATGCAACTAGAGCTTTAACAACAAAGTATAACGCACAACTTTCTTGTGGAAGAGTGCAGACTCCTACTCTTGCTATGATACTTAAAAGAGAAGAAGAAATAAGAAATTTTAAGCCTAAAGAGTATTATGGATTGGAGATAATTGCAACAAAGGGCAATTCAGATATAAAGTTTATTTGGAATGATAAAAACAATAGTTACTCAACTTTTAGTAAAGAAAAGATAGAAAGTGTCTCAAAAAAAGTAAAAGATTTAGATATTAAAATATCTGAAGTAAATAAATCATATAAGAAAAAATATTCACCTGCACTTTATGATTTAACAGAATTACAAAGAGATGCAAATAAAATGTTTGGATTTTCAGCAAAAGAAACATTATCTATAATGCAAAAACTATATGAACATCATAAGGTACTTACTTATCCTAGAACTGATTCTAGGTATCTAACTTCGGATATTGTTGGAACATTAAAAGATAGAATAAAAGCTGTAAATGTTAGTGATTACTCAAAGGTTTGTAATAAGTTATTGAAAAGTAATATTATAGCTAATAAGTCTTTTGTTGATAATTCAAAAGTAACAGACCATCATGCTATAATACCAACAGAGCAAAAAGTGTTTATGAGTGATTTTACAGATAAAGAAAGAAAAATATATAATCTTGTTGTAAAAAGGTTTTTGGCAGTATTAAGTCCTCCTTTTGAATATGAACAGACAACTATAAATGCAACTATAGAGGGTGAGACATTTAAAGCTAAGGGCAATAAAGTAATAAATCTAGGCTGGAAAGAAAGCTATAAAGATATGGATGATGAAGATGAGTATGAAAGCATTCCAAATGTGTTGGAAAAAGATATTCTTAAAGTTAAAAGTTTAAAGATGACTTCAGGAAAGACAAATCCACCACCATACTTAAATGAGGCTACACTTTTAACATCTATGGAGAAAAGTGGACTTGGTACAGTTGCTACTAGAGCAGATATAATAGAAAAATTATTCAATTCATTTTTGATGGAAAAGAAAAATAAAGATATATATATAACATCAAAAGGAAAACAACTGTTAGATTTAGTTCCTGTGGACTTAAAGACGCCAGAACTTACATCATCATGGGAAAAGAAATTATTAGATATTTCAAAAGGTAAGCTTAATAAAAATACATTTATAAATGATATGAAAGATTATTCAAAAGCTATTGTATTAGAAGTAAAAAGCAGTGATAGCAAATTTAAACATGATAATTTAACTAAAAATAGATGTCCGGAATGTGGCAAATTTATGCTAGAGGTAAATGGTAAGAAAGGTAAAATGTTAATTTGTGAAGATAGAGAGTGTAATACTAGAAAAACTATATCACAAACAACTAATTCAAGATGCCCTAATTGTCATAAAAAATTAGAGCTTCGTGGTGAAGGTGAAGGAAGAATTTTTACTTGTAGCTGTGGGTATAGAGAAAAATTATCCTCTTTTAATAAAAGAAAACAAGAAGAAAAAAAGAAAGCATCAAAGAAAGATGTTAATCAATATATAAAAAATCAAAATAAAAATCAAGAAGTATTTAATAATCCATTTGCAGAAGCCTTAGCTAAGTTGAAAAAATAAATAGTTTTCATGGTAATATTATACACAATCACAACTTTAACTATATATTAGTTATATGTACTGATATAATATAGGGTATAGTTTAGACATGAAAGTAGGGATGTCAAATGAGATTAAATTATATGTTTAAATACTATTGTGACGAATGTAAAGATATATGGAATAATTCAAGTATTGAATTATGTAAAGAAATAGAAGCATATAGTGAAGAGTCACAAAAAAAGTGTGAAAGCGAATTAGATAAATTGATAGATAAAGTATCAGTTCACTTAGAAAAGTATCCAAGTGATGTTGTTTTAAGAAAAATGTGGATAAAAAAAGGTGAAGCTTTTTTGCAAAAAACACTAGAAAAAGAGAATATTTTTAAATTAGAGAAAATGAATGTAGAAGATAGAAAAAAATTCTTAGAAATAACAAAACAATTTATCAGAGATGCTAGAGGATTTGATGATGATTTACCTATAGAAGATATTATGCAGGCCATGAGGAATGTATGGATTTCAAATGCGCTACAATTATTATTTGGAAAAGATGTGTATTATTCAAAAGCAAGTTTTGCATATAGTATGTTATATCCATATACAGACAATTATTTAGATAATACAAAGACAAATGAAATGGATAAAACTTTATTTAATAGTTGGTTAGAAAAAAGACTCTTAGGAGAACAAATTAAACCTAATAACTGTCATGAAAGTAAAGTATCTCAGATGATAGATTATATTGAAGAGGTTTATCCTAGAGAAGATTTCAAAGAAATATATGAGTCACTGTTATTAATATTTAGAAGCCAAGTAAAGAGTTTAAAACAGCAGGATAAAGAGACTTATTTGCATAAAGATGAAATATTATCCATTTCTGCTGAAAAGGGAGGTTCATCTGTTTTAGTAGATGGATATTTAATAAATGGGCTTATGACAAAGGAAGAAATAAAGTTTTGTATTGGTTATGGATTTTTATTACAAATATCTGATGATTTACAGGATATAAAAGAAGATTTAAAGTATAATCATAAAACTATTATGACAGAGATGTCAAAAGAGGGGTTATTGGATGAAATTGCAAATAAGTTAATAAACTTTACTATTGAATTAATAGATAACTTTAAAATTAACAGTAGAAATGAAGCTATAACAGATATGATAAAAAATGATTGTTTAATGTTGATTTTGTTTTCTATAGCTTATAATGCTGAATTTTTTTCTATAGAATATATAAAAAAAATAGAGAGATTTCTTCCATATACGATATCTTATTCATTGGAAATTAAAGAGAAGATGCGAAAAAAATTTAAAAATATTGATTTCTTAAATAATGAAAATGAATATAAAGAAATGATTGATACTATATGTGCAAAGTAGAAAAATAGTGAGATGTGTAATACATATCTCACTATTTTAAGTTTAAATAAAAATATTGATTTTAAGTTATTTAAATGCAGTAATAATCCCATTATCATGTAGGTTTTTAATGATTGTAGCTGCGATAGGAAATCCAAATAATCCAGCTATTCCGAATAGTTGAGCACCAACAAACATACACATTAGGGTTATTAAAGGATACAGACCAATTTGTTGTCCTACTACTTTTGGCTCCAATATTTGTCTAACAACAGTTATGATTATGTATAGTATTAAAAGTCCTATTGCCAAATGTATATTACCATTGATTAATGAAATAATCATCCAAGGAGTTAAGATACTTCCTGTACCTAATACTGGTAAAATATCAACAAGCGCAACGATGACAGATATAGTAAATGCATTTTCAACTTGTAGGATATTAAGACCAATAAGAAGTTCTACAAATGTTACTGATAGTAGTATGGCATATGCTTTTAGCAATTTTAAAATAGCATTGATACTACTATTTTTTATATTGATTATCATCGACTGACTTTTTTCTGGAAACTGTCTTAAAATAAAGTTTACTATTTTTTGATAGTCAAATGTAAAGAAAAAAGAAGCAATTAAAGTTATAATAAGTTTCAACATAAATGCAGGGGTTTTACTTGCAACACTTGCAATAGCATTAAGTGCATTTGTTGAAATAGAGGCAACTAAAGACATCATAGATTGACTGATATTATCCCAACCAAGTATCAATGCTAGATTAACATTAGGTGTACTAGCATCTATCTTAGAAAATAAAGTGTTTAGTGTTGGCTGTATACCTGATTTATATATGTCAGGAAGTCTAAAAAATATGTCGCTTATACTTGCAAATATTTTTGCACCAAAACTAACTAATAAAAAGATTCCTAATCCATAAAAGGCTAAAAGTACTACCGCAGAAATAAATGTACGATTTAAGTTTGTATTATCTGTAATAAGTTTTATAATAGGTCTTAAAATAAAGGCAATGATAAAACTAATCACAAAAGGCATCAATAATGGAAATAAGAATTTTAACACAACATATATAATACTTGCTATTAAAACTACATATGTAAATTTAATTATAAAGCTCTTTTGTTTTTGAATGTCCATAATATAAAACCTCCAATGTATTTAATAGTATTCTAAATATGTCTTATTTATATAAAATACTACTGTATATTGATTATAAACTATAAAGCTTCTATGTAGTAAATAAATTATGTAAAATTTAGGTTAATTTTGTATAAAGATACACTTTTGTATTTTACAATTAATAAGTAAATAGGAAAAAATATTTTAAATAAATAGCATAAAATTGTGATAAAATTAATTTATAATGTTTGAGCTAAATATAGTAGATAACTTATCATATGATAGATAATTTTTAAGAGGTGGTAAGATGAAAAACTTTAGAGATTTAGGTGGAAATAAAACAGAGGATGGTAGAACTGTAAAGTATGGTTTATTTTATAGGTCTGCAAAATTATCAAATTTGAGTAAGAACGATATAAAGGTTTTAAAAGAATTAAATATCAAATACGTATTTGATTATAGAAGTGATGAAGAGGCTCGTAAACATCCATCAACAATAATATCAAATATAAAAAATATAAGAATTCCCGCAATGAGAGAATTAGAAGAATCAGGAGGTCGTTTTGGTTCTATAGAAGATATGATTGATGGCTTATTTGAAAAAGATGGTGCGTTTAATATGCTAAATAATAGCTATTATAATCTACCTGTAAATAACCCTTCATATAAAAAACTAGTAGAACTTATAAAAGATTACTCTAATTTGCCAATACTAAATCATTGTACAGCTGGTAAGGATAGAACTGGTGTAGGAAGTGCTATAATTCTTATGATTTTGGGTGTATCAAGAGAAAATATAATGAAAGATTATCTAAAAAGCAATGAGTTTGCAGACAAGGAAATAGAAAGGTTTATAGAATATAAACCTAAATTTAAACATATTCCAAAAGCAAGATTAAATTATATATTTGGTGTAAATGAAGAATATATGAAGACAGCTTTTAGAAGAATTGATGAGGAATACAATAGTGTAGAAGAGTATCTATATGGAGAATTTAATTTAAATAAAGAAGAGATAAAAAATTTGAGAAATCAATATCTAGAGCAAAAGGTGATTTTATGAGTTTAAATATAACCGCTAGACAGATAAATATAATAAAGATACTGTTAAATTCAAAAGATACAATGAGTGGACTTGCCTTAAGCCAAGAAATAGGGTGCTCTTCAAAGACTATACAAAATGAAATAAAGGATATTAACAAACAACTTAAAAATGGTAAAATTTTATCAATAAGAGGTGTTGGTTATAAGTTAGAGGGAAGCTTTGATGAAGTGAATTTAAATAGTAACCTTTATGATGATGTAGATAGGGTAGAATATATAATCAGAAAAATACTAACTTTAAGCAATGAAGAAAAAAATACTATAAGGCTTGAAGATTTAGCAGATTCTATGTATGTAAGTGTTTCAACAGTAAAAAATGATTTAAAAGAAGTAAAGAGGATATTGGATAAGTATTCAATTTCCGTTAAATCTAAGCATAAACAAGGTATATGTATTTCTGAAAATGAAGATAAGATATTAAATTGTATAATTGATTTAAGTAATAAGAGAGACAATCAACTCAGTCTAAATGATTTTTTAAATGATGATATAAAAGAAAAAAAGTTAATAATAAAAAAAATACTATTAGATGTATTAAATGAAAATGGATTAGTACTAACTGATATAGAATTTAAGAATGTATTAAATAATATATTAGTTATTTTGAGCAGGCATAAGTATGATGAAAAAGAATTTATAAAGGAATATGTAGAAACCTATAGCTACAAGAGAAGTTTAATATTAGCAAATGAACAGTACAAAGAAATTATAATAAATTCAATAAGAACGTTTTGTAAAAATTTAAAGCTAGCTACATCAATAGATATAAGTCATGATGATATATTTGAAGAATATCTATATAAGCATATCAGTAGCTTGTGTAAGAAAATAAAGTTAGGCATGAATCAATCACCTATAATAGCACAAGATATTAAAATAAAGTATCCATTTGCGTTTGAATTAGCTAATATAGCTAAAAAAACAATAGAACAAGATTTAAAAATTGAAATCAACGAAGATGAAGTTGCAAATATAGCTCTACATATAGGAGGTGCTATTGAGAGAGCATCCTATAATAATAAAGATAAGGTTTTCAAAGCGATAATAGTTTGTACATCAGGTATAGGCACCTCAATGTTAATAAAAGCTAAATTAGATAATATATTTAGAGAAAAGCTAGAAATATTAAAAATTATTCCTTCATATCTAGTTGAATATGTAAAGGTTATAGATGTTGATTTTGTAATATCTACTGTACCTATTGAAATAGGTGATATACCAGTAATAAACATATCTCCAATGTTGAGTGAAAAGGAAATTAAATTAATTGAAAAATATATAGAAACAGGCAATGTATATTTGGATTTAGATATAAAAAACTTATTTGATAGTGAGTTGTTTTTTACTGATTTAGATTTTAAATATAAAGAAGAAGTTATAGATTTTATGGCAAGTGAACTTGTACAAAAAGGTTATATAGATGATGATATGAAAAACTCTTACTTTGAGAGAGAAAAAATAGCAACAACAGAAATAGGCAACATGGTATCTATACCACATGGAGCTATTGGAAAGGTTTTTGATAATAAAATAGCAATTGGAATACTAAAAAAACCAATTGCTTGGGAAATATCAGATGTGCGCTTAATAATAATGTTGGCACTTGATAAAGATAAAATATTAGATTATGAAGTTATATTTTCAAACATATATAAAAGAGTGGATTCTATAGCAAAAGTTATAAGCATATGTGAAAATAGCAATTTCGAAAAATTTGTAAACATGTTTAAATAGAGATATATACAACATAGTGCTGTATATACACATGTAAATTTGGATAATATAAAACTAAATAAGATGAAAACGATAAATTTCTCTTTTAATTAAGAGAAATTTTTTGACTTTCAGGAATATTAATATGGAGTTAAGATATTAAATATAAGATAAATAAATAAAAAGAGGTGGCAAAATGATTTATACAGTAACATTAAATCCATCAATAGATTATATAGTTAAATTAGATGAATTAAATACAGGAAGCACAAATCGTGTAAATGAAGAATACGTTTATCCAGGAGGAAAAGGTATAAATGTATCTTGTATACTTAAAGAACTTGGACATGACAATACATCATTAGGTTTTATAAGTGATTTTACTGGTGAATATATAGTAAAGACATTGGAGGAAAAAAAATTAAAGACAGACTTTATAAAATTGAAAAATGGTTTTTCAAGAATAAATGTAAAAATAAAAGTGTCAGAGGAAACCGAAATTAATGGACAAGGACCCAATATAAGTGATGAATATATCAACCTATTATATAAAAAACTTGATAAATTAAATCAAGATGATATTTTAATATTGGCAGGTAGTATACCGTCTACTTTGGATGAAAAATTATATGAAAATATAATGTCTAGGCTAGAAGAAAAGAATATAAAAATTGTTGTAGATGCAACAAAAAATCTTCTTCTTAATGTCTTAAAATATAAGCCTTTCCTAATTAAACCTAATAATGATGAACTAGAGGAAATGTTTGATGTCAAATTAAATTCAAATGAAGATATAGTAAAGTATGCTAAAAAGTTAAAAGAAATGGGAGCTGTAAATGTTTTAGTATCCATGGGTAAAGATGGAGCATTACTGATTACAGAAGATAATGAAGTATTTATAAGTGATGTACCTAAAGGAACTGTAAAAAATTCTGCAGGAGCAGGAGACTCTATGGTAGCAGGATTTATATCTGGATATCTAAGTACTGGTGAATATGATTATGCTCTTAAATTAGGTGCAGCCTCAGGGAGTGCAACTGCTTTTTCATATGATTTAGCTGAAAGAAAATGTATTGATAAATTAGTAAACGAAATATCTGTTAAAAGATTTTAAAAATAACCCAAAAAATATATAGAGAGGAAATGAGAACTTATGAAAATTATAGATTTATTAGATGAAAAATCAATTAAATTAAATTTAAAGTCAAAAAACAAACCAGAAGTAATAGAAGAACTAGTTGATTTAGTTGCAAATAGTGGTAATTTAAATGATAAAGAAAACTATAGGAAAGCAATTTTAGCCCGTGAAGAGATGAGTACAACAGGAATTGGAGAAGGTGTAGCTATTCCTCATGCTAAGACTACATCAGTTGACAAAGCTTGTATAGCAGCTGCGGTATCAAAGGAAGGTATAGATTATGAATCTTTTGATGGAAGTTTGTCAAATTTATTTTTTATGATAGCTGCACCAGATGGAGCTAATAATACACATCTTGAAGTATTATCAAGATTATCTACAATACTTATGGATGAGGATTTTAGAAATAAACTTATAAATTCAAATTCAGCAAGAGAATTCAAAGAAATAATAGATAAAAAAGAAAGAGAAAAATTCAGTGAAGAATATCAGGATGAAGAAATTAGTAAAGAAGATACTGTAAATAATAAAGATAAAAATATTAGTAAATATCCTCAAGTTTTAGCAGTAACAGCGTGTCCAACAGGAATAGCACATACATTTATGGCAGCTGAAAGTTTAAATAAAATGGCTGAAAGTAAAGGTATCTCTATAAAAGTAGAAACTAATGGCTCAGCAGGAGTTAAGAATAGACTTACAAAAGAAGAGATAAAAAATGCTACATGTATAATAGTAGCAGCAGATAAAAATGTTGAAATGGCTAGATTTGATGGCAAAAAAGTTATAAAAACTAAGGTTGCTGATGGTATACACAAAGCGGAAGAACTTATAGATAAAGCTGTAAATGGAGATGCTCCAATTTATCATGGAGTAGGAGAAGGAAGTCACAACGAATCAGGTGAAGAAAGTGAAAGTGGATTTAGAAAAGTATACAAGCATTTAATGAATGGTGTATCTAATATGTTGCCATTTGTTATTGGTGGAGGTATACTTATAGCTTTAGCATTCTTACTTGATGATTACTCTATTGACCCTTCACATTTTGGTTCAAATACACCAATAGCAGCATTTTTTAAGGGAATTGGGGATAAAGCATTTGGATTTATGTTACCTGTACTTGCAGGTTATATAGCATATTCTATATCTGATAGACCTGCATTTGTTGTAGGTTTTGTAGGAGGAGCTCTTGCAGGAGATGGTGGTTCAGGTTTTCTAGGGGCACTACTTGCAGGATTTATAGCAGGATATTTAGTAGAAGGACTTAAGAAAATATTTAACGTATTACCAACTTCATTAGAAGGAATAAAACCAGTATTATTATATCCTTTATTTGGAACTCTTTTGATGGGTGTTATAATGACATTTCTAGTAATACCTCCAGTTACAGCAATTAATAATGCTATGGTTGGATTCCTAAATAGTTTAGGTGGAACTTCAAAAATAGTTTTAGGATTAGTGTTAGGCGGAATGATGGCTGTAGATATGGGTGGACCTGTAAATAAAGCAGCTTATGTATTTGGTGTAGCATCGCTTGAATCAGGGCAATTTGAAATAATGGCAGCAGTAATGGCTGGTGGTATGGTTCCACCACTTGCGATAGCTCTTGCAACTACATTTTTCAAAAATAGATTTACAAAAGAAGAAAGAGAGTCTGGTAAAGTTAACTATGTAATGGGGTTATCATTTGTAACAGAGGGAGCAATACCTTTTGCAGCTGGAGACCCACTTCATGTTATACCAGCTTGTGTTGGAGGTTCAGCAGTAGCAGGAGCACTTAGTATGTTATTTAATGCAGCTCTTCGTGCACCTCATGGAGGCGTATTTGTTATACCAGTAGTTACTCATCCTCTTGGATATATAGTAGCTATAATTGTAGGTGCTATAGTTGGAATGATGCTTTTAGCACTGCTTAAAAAACCATTGAATCAAAGAGCATAATAACTAAAATCTGTTTAATAAATAAAAATATGATGTTTTATAAAATTTAATATATTATTGAATTATCATAAGATAAGGGTTTATATAAAAAAGTGAGTTAAGTCTGATATACAGAGTTTACTCACTTTTTTTATAATAAATATATTACTTAGAATATTATAATTAACAAAGATTAAAATTTTTCTGATGGTTTCAATTTTATTATTAAATTATCTACACATTACATATTTTGTTTAATTTTATTCATATGTAAATTTAAATAATTTGGTGTATTTATATTTTTTAATTACATTTATTTGTTTCAAATCACTCATTTTAATTTTTCACAATATATTATAAGTTATGTCAGCTAGCTGACATAACTTATAATATATTTTAGTAGTCTTAGTCACTAGAGTCTTGCTAATTTAGTTCTACTCTATATGCTCTAAATCAATACCATATTTTCTTTCACCTTTTATAACTTTGAATTTATCATTTTTATTAGGATAAATAGTCACAACATTGTCTTTATACTCTGATTCATCACATTTTATACTAAGTGGCATAAGCTCTGATTCTCCATATAGATAAGTAACAGGCTTATTATTGTTCATAACAACAATTTGTACCATATCTCTATCTTTTGGAGAAGATATATTTCTCCATTTATATCCTACAGCTTTATATATATCGTTTGCTGATGTTCCAGACTTAAAGATAAATATTTTATCCCATTCAGGAGGCATTACCTTTGCTAGTCTTATTTCATTGTTGTTTTCACTAGCTTTCATAAGTGAAGAAGCGAATTGTCCGAATTTCTCATCTTCTTCATTTTTCTCAAATTTAACTAACTCACTAGATTTGTCAACTACACTCCATTTATCTTTATTTTTTTCTAACTTAAAGTTAATTTTAGAAATACATTCTCCATGTTTTCCTGGTTCAGTAACTATAACCTTTTCTCCCGATGTGTTTTTATAATCGTGTTGTTCAATTTGAACATGATTATGTCCTGCAACTATCGCATCAATACCATCAATTTGTTGAGCTAAATCCTGTATTCTATTACCTGGATTTTTAGGTTTTTTAGGCTTTTCACCTGTGTGTGCAACAGCTACTATTATATCTGGATTTTCTTTTTCCATGATTTTTACCCACTTTTTGGCATCTTCTACTAAATCATTCATATATAGTTCACCATCATAACCTTCTTGGTCTTTTAGCTCTAAAGATTTAGAATCCACAAGTTCTCCATTTTCATTTAGCTGTTTTCCTTCACCAACTTCTTTTATAGTAAGTCCAAGAATTCCTAGCTTTACATTTCCTTCTGGTGTATCAATATTTTTTATTATGTATGGTTTTGTATAGCTATCCCCATTTTTCTTATAAGTATTAGCTGATAATACATCTATTTTTTGTTTTTCAAAATCAGATATCATATTATCTAAATGATATTTATTAAGGGAGATAAATTCATGATTACCAAGAACTACAGCATCATAACCGACTTCTTTCATGTCCTTTGAAATAGGAGTTTCAATATAGCTTTCAGTTTTGTTGTTGTTATCTTTAAGCATAGCATTAGAATAATCATCCATACTACTACCTAAAGCTACTCCACGGTCAAAGAAGTCTCCAGCATCTACTAAAGTTATATTTTTATCTTTTTCTCTTTGTTTCCTTACATAAGAAGTTAACTCATAAGGGATGTTACCATGTAAATCGGTAGTGGCTAATACATTTATTTCTGTTGTATGTTTTGAAGTACACCCAGACATTAGCAATATAAATAAACAAGTAATGCCTATAATTATTTTGTTTTTCATAAAACCTCCATTTTATTTTTTTGAATATTTGTTTTAGTGTCATTAACTACATAATCCTCCTACAATATCAATAGTAATGTATTACTATATAAAAATCAACTATATATTTCATAGACATATAAATTGATAGAGAGAAAAATAAACTTCCTTAAAGAAAAATCAATTAAAAGTAATCTCAAAAGAATTTTAAATTATACAATAAGATTGGTTAACTATAGCATCTTTGAGAATATGATAAACAAATAATCTATAGTCTTGTGTTTATTTTTTTATATTATTTATAATAAATAAACTCTATGATGGAAAAACTATTATTATTTAACATGTAAAGGAGTATTTAAAATGAATGAATCGTATTGGGTTTTAAATTCAAGTCCCAAAGAATATAAAAAATTAGGTGAGAATATAAAAGTAGAATGTCTAGTAGTAGGAGGAGGAATAACTGGATTAACAACTGCATATCTATTAGCAAAAGAAGGTAAAAAAGTAGCGCTTGTTGAAGCTGATAAAATAGGATATGGAACTTCAGGAAGAAATACTGGCAAAGTAACTTGTCAACATGATATAGTATATTCTAAAATAGAGAAAAAATATGGATTAGATAAAGCTAAATCATATTATAATGCAAATAATGAAGCTTTAAAATTGATTGAGAAAATAATCAGTGAAAATAATATAAAATGTGATTTCCAAAGGATTCCATCTTTTGTTTTTACAGAGAAGGAAGAAGCTATAAAGGATATTAAAGATGAATATCGTACATGTAAAAAAATAGGTATAGATTGCGAATATCATGAAACTATAAATGATATTCCATTAGATGTAAAAGGAGCTATTCGTTTTTCTAATCAAGGTCAATTTAATCCAAAGCAATATGTTGATGGTCTGGCAGAAGTAGCAGTAAGTCTAGGTCTAAAAATATATGAAAACACGCCAATAGTAGACCTAGAAAAAGGAGCTATATGTAGAGTTAAGACTAGAGATAATAATATAATAGAAGCTGAAAATGTTATAATTTCATCTCATAGTCCATGGTATGATGGATTGAATTTTTATTTTGCAAAGGAATATGCAGAACGTGCTTATTTAATGGTTGCAGTCCTACAAAATGAATTGCCAGAGGGTATATTTATAAGTATAGATGACCCAGCAATAACTTTTAGACAATGTAATGATGAAAATAACAGCTTATTAATCTTTGGAGGAGGAGACCACAAAGTTGGTCAAGGTGGAACTGAAGAAGAAATATTTGATGATTTAGAGCGTTATGGTAAAGAAGTATTTAAGGTGGAAGATTTTAAATATAAATGGTCTGCTCAAGACAATATGAGTTTTGATAATGTTCCTTATATAGGTTATATCAATAAAAGAGAGAATAATATTTATGTAGCTACAGGATTTTCTAAATGGGGAATGACTAATGGAACTGTTGCAGGAATAATAATAAAGGATTTAATAATAAATAAAACTTCTAACTATAAAGATACTTTCAATCCTTCAAGATTAGGTAGTTATTTTTCAAAGGACTTTATAAAGGAAAATGCAAATGTAGCAATGAATTATGTCACTGGAAAGTTAAAAATAGGTAGTGGAGATATGCCTAAAAGTAGTGGTGAAGGAAAGATTGTTAACATTGATGGAAAAAGATATGGTGTTTATAAAGATGATAGAGGAGATTTTTATATTGTAGATACCACATGTACTCATTTAGGATGTGAACTTAATTTTAATAGTGAAGAAAAAACATGGGATTGTCCATGTCATGGTTCAAGATTTGACTATAAGGGAAATATACTTGAAGGTCCAGCACTTAAGCCATTAAAACTTTATGGTCATGGCGATAATGATGTTAATCCTAAGTTATTATAGAATATAGAATGTTTTGGAAAGGTAAATTATTTATGAATAAACTTTTAAAGCCAATAACCATTTTACTTTATATAGTATATGTTTTATGTGCCATATTTTTTGCTACAAATAGAGCTTTTGGAAGTGTAGGTTTAGTAGCAATCAGCTTAATTGGTACTTTTATACTGAGTATTTTAAATAGGCAAAATAAAAGACTTTTGAGCAATGAATTATATATTGTACTTGCATTATTTATAATGTTTGCATCATTATTAGGGACTTGTTTTAATTTTTATGACATAAATTATTATGATGATTTTTTACATCTATGGTCGGGTATAATATCCTGTATTGTAGCATTTTCTACAATTAAATATTTTTATATACAGAAAGATGTAAGTAAGATGAGTAAAATATTTTTAGTTATATTTGTATTTATGTTTAGTATGGGAGTGGCTAGTTTGTGGGAAATAGGTGAATTTCTAATGGATACTTTTATTGGGACTACTACACAAGCTGGAGGACTAGAAGATACTATGATTGATATGGTAGATGCTTTAATAGGTACAATTATAACTATTCCTTTTATAATAAAAAAATCAAATGCATAGTTTAAAATTAATTACAATGGATTTAATTAGTCATATGAAGTTTAAGAAATTATATGACTAATTAAATCCATTCTTTATTGTATGTAAAGTTTACGTTTCGCATTTTTTATAAATTTTACTCCATAAATAGAAAGTATTTTATCCTATTTTACTAGCCATAATTTACAACATCTAGTATTGTCACACTTGTGTTAGTATACTGTTGTTATTTGATAAAATATATTATAAATTGTATCTTTAATAGTATTAAGAAGTAAAAAATTTAAAAAAGATAATATATTATAAAAACATGATATAATTACTATGAAATAAAGGCTATATTTTTGGCTGATAAAAGGGTTTTATAAAAGTTTTATGGTTACAGATGTTGATGAATTTTTGACAAGTAATTAAAAATAAATTATATAAATATAATTTTTATATTTGTAAGTAATTAAAAATTAAGGAATTGTTAAAAATAGTAATATTTTATGTGATAATATAAAGAGTAGATAAAGTATTAGGAGGAACATTGAGTGTTAAAAAAGTGGTTTGGTATTATGAAAAAGAGACAAAAAGTTGAGGAAGCAAAAGAAGAAGGTGAAATAATATTAAAAAATGAAAAAATTTTATATGAAGAAAATTTAATTGATAACGAAAAAAAGGTATTATACTGTAAAGAGGAAGTTGTAAGTAAAGAAAATGAGCCTTTAAACCAAGAAGAACATTTGTCTGATAAAGAAGATAAAGTATTAAGCAAAGAAGAAGTAGTATATGATAATAAAAACAAAGTCTTATCTAAAGAAGAATTAATAATAAATAATGACAAAGAAGAATTAATAGTTAATGATGATGATACAACTTTAAATAAAGTAGAAATAGAAACTGATGATACGGAAATAGCAGAGAAAAGTATAAATAGCGAAGAAATACTAATTAATAAAAATACTACAGAATTAGATAAAAAAGAAGTGTTTATTACTGAGGAATCTATCAAATTAAATAAAAAAGAAATACTGCTTGAAAGTAAAAAAACAGATTCTAAAGAACTTGAAGAAATTGACCAAAGTGAAAATAATATTCTAGTAACAGACACTATTGAAGTTGAAGAAAAACAAGTAAGTGATACAAATGAATACTTGACAGAAGAAGATTTAAATTACATAAAAGAAATAAAAATAAGACGAGGAAGAAGTATAAAAGCAATAAACCTATATACTAAAGAAGAGAAGACTTTTGATACTCATATTCAATGTAGTAAAAATCTTAAGGTACCACTTGGCTACATAAGAGAAAATTTAAAATATGGATATATGGATTACTTTGGAGAAGCTATAAATTATTTAAGTAAAGTGTTAAAGGTAGAAGAATACTGTAAAAATGAATGGAGCTATCTAGAAAATAGTAAATCTCCATCTGAGATATTTAATATTCTTAATGACAAAATATTTAGTACAAGACTTTCTGATAAAAAGAGAAATGAAATTTTAACTAATGATAAGATTGAAACAATAAAAATGAATTATAAGTTTGAATGTATTGATGAAGAATACGATGAATACTTTAAAAAATATAAGTCTATAATCAAAAGAGGTGGAAAGAAAAAGATTGAATTAGTAAATAAAAAAGGCGAAGTATTAGAGATATTTAAGTCTTTAGAAGAATGTTCTATTTATTTGCAAAAAGAAAAAAATGAAGTTATACAAATGTTAAAGTATGGAGATACAAAAATAGGAAGAAATTTCATAAGATATAGTTTAAGAAATATTTAATTTCATTTTAAATTCATGAGAGTTTCATTTCTGATTCACACATTTAATATTATTTTAATGTAAAATAATAAAAGTGAAGTATTGTACAATTAAAATTAAGGAGGATATTAATGTCTGAAGAAAAAAATTCAAAAGAGAATACATTGAATGAAATTAAAAATTCAGAAAATGTAAGTTCTAAACAAGATGATGTGTCAGGTGAAAAAAATACTGATAACAAAGTCAAGAAAAGAGAAATAAAATTAAGTAGTAAAAAACTTAAAGCAGTTATAGCAATTGTTGCAGTAGGGGCAATTTGCTTGGGTGGAGGCTATGTCTCTGGAAAAGAAGCTGGAAGAAAATTACCAGCTACTTCAAAGCGTTATAATAGTAATGAAGTAGTAGCTACTATTGGGGATAAAAAAATTACAGGGGAAATGTTAAGAAAAAGAATGGAGCCATTATTTTATTTAAATGCAAAAAATACTATGAGTGATGATGAAATACGTTCATATGAATCAAATATGATTGAGACTATGATTACATCAGATATATTATCCTCAGAAGCAGCAAAAGAAAAGATAAGCATAACTGATGACGAATTAAATGCTCAATATGATAATCTAATGTCTAGTATAGAATCTGCAATGGGAATGACAAAAGAAGAATTTCTAAAGCAATTTGACTTGACTGAGAAATATATAAAAGACGATATGAAAAAAGAACTAATAGCATCAAAATACTTAAATGAAGCATCAAAGGTAACAGATAAAGATGCACAAAGTTATTATGATAAAAACAAGAGCAATTATTTACAAGTTAGAGCTTCACATATTTTAATAAAAACTGTTGATGATAAAGGTAAACAAGTCAGTGATAGTAAAAAAGCTGAACTTAAAAAACAAGCAGAAGAAATACTTAAAAAAGCTGAAGCTGGAGAAGATTTTGCTACTCTAGCTAAAAAGTATTCTGAAGATAGTAGTGCAGAATCAGGTGGAGATTTAGGATTCTTTGGGAAAGGTCAAATGGTAGAATCTTTTGAAAAAGCTGCATTTGCTTTGAAAAAAGGAGAAATATCTAGTAAGCTTGTAGAAAGTGATTATGGATACCATATAATTAAGAAAACAGATGAAAAATATCAACCATTTGAAGAAGTAAAATCAGATTTAGTAAGTACTTTAACATCAGAAAAGCAAAACTTACTTATAAATGATTTGAAGGAAAAATACAACGTAAAACTTACAGATAAATATCAAATGAAAGCAAAGCAATAGAATAAGTCAATTTATTAAAAAGAAGAAAATATTAATATATATATCTAAAAGCTGTTTTTGTTCTTAAATAGAGAACTTAAATAGCTTTTATTATTTTGCTATAAAATTAAATCGCTCAAAAATGAAATTATAAAAAAATAACATGCATAAATTAACGATGAAAACGTATTTTGAATTTAAATTATTTGATTGAAAATCTATATAAAATATAAAAAAAATAAATAAAAAAATTTAAAAGCTAAAAAAATACTATTCAAATATATATACTAAAGTTATTCTTTAAAAATACTTAAAAAATAATATTTTTCATAATTTTAAAAATAATAATAAAAAAATGAAAATATTAACAATAATCTATTGAGTAATATAAAAAAAGATGCTATTATAAGTATGTGTTAAAATGATTAAGCTAATCTTATGTACTGAATTTAACTATAAAAATAATAAGGGGGCGTTTTTTTATGTCAAATACTGAAAGCGTATCTAAAAAAGCTAGTCATCCGAAGAGTTTTTGGCTTGTTTGTATGACAATTTTATGGGAAAGATTTAGTTATTATGGATTAACAGCTTTGTTGGTATTATTTTTTACAGCGAGTGTAGCTCAAGGTGGTCTAGGACTTTCTACCCAAGAAGCAACTTCAATGTTTGGTTTGTTTACAGGTCTTATATATCTTACACCATTAATTGGTGGCTGGTTGGCAGATAAAGTTTTAGGTCAACAAAAATGTATATCTATAGGTGCACTTTTAATAGCAATAGGTGACTTTGTTTTGTTTGCATCATCTACATCTATTAGTATGGTTTGGGTAGGTCTATCAATAATCATTTTAGGAAATGGTTTTTTTAAATCAAGTTGTTCCAATATAGTTGGTGATATATATCCTAAAACCGAGGTATCAAGAAAAGACGCAGCATATAGTTTATTCTATATGGCAGTAAATGTAGGTGCATTCATAGCTCCAATCATATGTGGATTGCTTTCTGATAATGTATTTGCAGTAAGAGGAGTAAACGGAGATATAGTCTCTTATGGATATAAGATGGCATTCTTAGTTTGTGGTATAGGTATGATGCTTGGTATGATTATATTTACACTTCTTGCGCCAAAGCTACTAAAAGAAGTTGGAAAACATCCAGTTACTAAGGGAAATAAAGGTGAAAAAATTGAGTATGGGCCACTTACTAAATTAGAGAAAAATAGAATAGTAGCAATGGTTGTATTATTCTTATTTGTAGTTTTATTTTGGACAGCATACTATCAAACACAAAGTTCATTTATGATTTATGTAAGAGATAATGTAAATAGAACTCTATTTGGATTTGAAATGCCAGTGGCATGGCTTACATCATTAAATGCTATATTATGTGTAGCGTTATGCCCTGTATTAGCTGCTTTGTGGGTTAAATTATCTAATACTAAAAGAGGCGATTTTTCTATTCCAGTTAAAATGGGATTAGGAATGATAATAATGGGTCTTGGTTTTATAGTTATGGTATTTGCCACATTAGCCAATGGTTCAGATGGAACAATAAAGGCTAGCATACTTTTTATAGTAGTAACCTATATATTTACAACTGTAGGGGAGTTATTTTTGTCTCCTATAGGTCTTGCAATGTTTAATAAGTTAGCTCCAGCTAAATATGCTACATTGTCTATGGGTGCATGGTATCTGACAAGTTTTTTTGCTAGTTTGTTATCAGGAAAAATTGCTGGATTTACAGCTACATTAGGTTTTTTACAAATCTTTGGAGGAATAGCAGGAGTCTTAATAATCTTTGGTTTAATATTACTTGGATTAAGAAATATATTGACAAAATTAATGGCAATGGATTTGTTAACAGAAACAAAATAATCCATACTTAATTAGTGAAAATAAAGGAAATTACATTTGAATATAAAATCAAACGTAATTTCCTCTTTAATTATGAAAAAAAGCTTTACACAGATAGATATTGTAATTAAAATTATAATTGTGATAATTAGAGTGTATAAGATTTATATAGATTATATAAAAGGAAAATTTATGTAATAAACTTTACATACTTATATATTTAGTTATTCAAACTATTATTTTGAGGAGGTCTTGTTGTGAATATAAAAGACAGAGTAAATGAATTAAGAAGACTTATGGAAGAAAAAAATATTGATGCCTATATGATTCCGTCTTCTGACAATCATCAAAGTGAATATGTAGGAGATTACTTCAAATCAAGAGAATTTATATCAGGATTTAATGGTTCAGCTGGAACAGTTATTGTGACTAAAGATGAAGCTGGATTATGGACAGATGGAAGATACTTTATACAAGCAGAATCTCAATTAGAAGGAAGTACAATAAAATTATTTAAAATGGGACAAGAAGGTTGCCCAACTACTGATGAATATTTATATACAAATATTCCAGAAGGTGGAACTTTAGGTTTTGATGGTAAAGTTATATGTGCTAAAGAAGGAGCTACATTAGCTGAAAAATTATCTAAAAAAGGTATAAAAGTAGAATACCAATATGATTTAATAGATAGCATATGGTCAGATAGACCAGCTTTATCAGATAGTAAAGCATTTTTATTAGATGTTAAATACTGTGGAGAAAGTTTTAGTTCAAAGTTAGCTAGATTGAGAGAAAAAATGAGTGAAAAAGGTACTTCTACTCATGTAATAACTACTCTTGATGATATAGCATGGTTATTTAATATAAGAGGTGGAGATGTTAAATACAATCCAGTCGTACTTTCTTATGCAGTGATAACTTTAAAAGAAGTTTATTTATTTGTTGATGAAAGTAAATTAAATGAAGAGATATTAAATGAATTGTCTAAAGAAAATGTAAAAATAAAACCATATAATGATGTATATGATTTTGTAAAACATATAGATAAAGATGAAAAAGTTTTAGTTGATGGAACTAAGATTAACTATGCAATTTACAATAATATACCTTGTGGAGTTGAAAAAGTTGATGAGTTTAATCCAGTAATGTTCTTCAAGGCTCAAAAAAATGAGGTAGAATTAGAGAATATAAGAAATTCACATGTTAAAGATGGTGTAGCTTTCACTAAATTTATGTACTGGTTAAAGAATAATGTAGGTAAGATGGAAATAACTGAAATAAGTGCTACTGAAAAATTAGAGGGACTAAGAAAAGAACAAGAAGGATTCTTTGAACCAAGTTTCAATACAATTGCTGCATATAAAGAGCATGCTGCTATGATGCACTATAGTGCAACTCCAGAATCAAACTATAAGTTAGAAGCTGAAGGACTATTCTTAGTAGATTCAGGTGGACAATACTATGACGGAACTACTGATATAACTAGAACTACAGTATTAGGACCTATAAGTGATGAATTAAAATTACATTTCACTTCTGTAGCAAGAGGTATGATAAATCTTTCTAAGGTTAAATTCTTACATGGTTGTAGAGGGTACAACCTAGATATATTATCTAGAAGCTGTATGTGGAATATGGGAATAGATTATCAATGTGGAACTGGACATGGTATAGGATTTGTATTAAATGTTCATGAAGCTCCAAATGGATTTAGATGGAGAGTAGTTCCTGAAAGATTTGATAGTGCGGTTCTTGAAGAAGGTATGGTAACTACTAATGAACCAGGTATATATATAGAAGGTTCTCATGGTATAAGAACAGAAAATGAAATAGTAGTTAGAAAAGCTGAAAAGAATTTTTATGGTCAATTTATGGAGTTTGAAGTTGTTACATTAGCTCCTATTGATTTAGATGGTATAGTTCCAGAATTAATGAATCAAGATGAAAAAGATTATTTAAACTGGTATCATAAATTAGTTTATGATAAAATAGCTCCTTTCCTAACTGGTGAAGAGAGAGAATGGTTAAAAGTTTATACTAGAGCTATATAGTTTTGTAATTGAATACTATAAATAAATCGAGGCATTTTAATGCCTCGATTTTTGATATCTTATCTATTAAACTTAAATATAGTTTTTACTTTGATAATTCTACAAGTTTTTTATTCATTATAAGTAATATAATTCCAAATAGCAATAAGAATGAAGGGATTACTATAAATACTTGTAACATACCAAGATGGTCTATAATAGCCTGTGTATAACCAGACAATTTATTTGCTGCAAATTTACCTAAGAACCAAACACCCATTAGGAATGAAATATATTTTTCTGGTGAAAGTTTATTTACCATGCCATATCCAACTGGAGAAAAACAAATCTCTCCTATACTTTGGAATGTTAAAAATCCAATTACCCAAAATACACTTGCTTTCTGAAGTGAATTAGGGTCAGTTCCTGTTTGTATAACTGCGACTATCATAAATAAAAATGCCACAGCTAATAGTATAAATCCTAGACTCATTTTTGAAGGTACACTTAAATCACCTTTTTTAGTCTGAGATAATTTTACCCAGATTAGAGCAGATATAGGACCAAGGATGACGCATAGAAGACCATTATATGAATCTATCCATGAGGTTGGTATTTGAAAATTACCAACAGTCAGATTTATGTGTTCTTTTGTATACAAAGCTATAGACATAGAAGCCTGGTTATATGCTATCCAAAAGAATACTGTAAAAAAAGCTAATATTAATATTACTATTATTCTTTTTTTCTCAACTGAAGTTAATGGTTTTGAAGCAAGTAATTTCTTATATTCTAATGATTTCTTTATAGTTTCTTTTCGACTACTAAATTCATTACTTGAAGATTTATAAAATTTTTTGTGACCAAATATAAAGAATAACAAACCTATTAAAACAGTAATTGAAGCAAATAAAAATACATATCTGTAACCATACATATTTATAGAAGTACCATTTTTCATAGCAAACCATTCATTAGCGACCAAACCACAGATTAAAGGGCCAAATAATGTTCCCAGATTAGTAGACATATATGTAATAGAAAAAGCGCCATCTTTTCTTGGGTCATCATTAGTATATAAGTTTCCAACTAAGGTATGTAAGTTTCCCTTATAAAAACCTATTCCTAATCCAGACAAGAATATCATGACATTTACATCCATTTTGCTATTTGCCAGATATCCTAAAAAGTAACCAATTGAAACCATTATCATTCCAAGCATAATACAATTTTTTGGACCTAAAAATCTATCACTAACCCATCCACCAATAACCGGAGAAAAATAAGTCCATGCTAAGAAAGATGCAAGCATTGATGCAGATTCTGCTGGTGTTAACCCTAAACCACCTTTAGATACTTGTTCAGCCAAAAATAATAAGAGTACTAATTTCATACCATAGTATGCAAGTCCTACAAATGTAAATATTGAACAACAAAAATATAAATCCTTAGGCTGTTTAAGTTTTTCTTGAGTTTTTAAAACTGACATATGTTGAGAACCTCCAGACCAATAATTTAACAAAATTTTCCCATACTATATGAGTATATGTTTTTTTTATAAAGACGTCAACTTATGGCATAAAAAAATAAAGCCCTAATAATATGTAAAAATAGTATTATTTTATAGATTCAATAATATTTTTTTATAAGAATATATGTTATTATTATATTAAAATACAACATATTATGGAAAGGATATGCCAATTTAGTAGTTAGATTGATTGTTTGGCAGGTGGGATGAGCTATGATAAGAAAGAAATCTGAATTACAAGTAGAAGTAAAAGAAAATTTAACTGGTGGTGTTGGAAAAGTTAAGCTTGAAAATATATTACAAATTGATGAGCTTAAAGGAAAAGGAAGATTATTTAAAAGGATAACTTTACCAGTAGGAAGTTCAATTGGTGTGCATGACCATACAACTGATTTTGAGGTATATTATATATTAAAGGGGAAAGGTAAAGTTTTTGATAATGGGGAATTTGTAGAAGTAAATGAAGGTGATGTAATATATACTGCTGATGGGGAAGAACATTCTATAGAGAATGTAGGGGAAGAAGAACTTGAATTTGTAGCAGTAGTTTTATATGTGTAAAATATGGAGGAGGAGTCATGACAAGCAAGATAGAAGAAATTAAAGACAAGATAAATAGATTTTGCAACTCCAATTTAAATCAAGAATATAAAGATATAAGTTTTAAAATCTTGCAAGACCTTTTAGGTAATAATAAAGAGATAATTCATTCTTCTAGAGCTGATATATGGTCTTCAGCTATACTAAACATAGTTTTGGAGCAAAATCTCTTATATAATAAGAAGCATCCATTACATATAACCAAAAAGGAATTTTCAAAACAAATAGGTGTTTCTTTAAACACTATAAACAATAAATCATCATTGATAAAGGAAGTCTGTAATATTGACTTTTTAAATCAAGATACTATTGCTATCTCTAATATTGAGTTTTGGGTAAGAGAGAGTAATTCTAAATCCAAAGCCATAGATTT
The DNA here is from genome assembly GCF_020657755.1 of Clostridioides sp. ZZV15-6388. Lineage (NCBI taxonomy): Bacteria > Bacillati > Bacillota > Clostridia > Peptostreptococcales > Peptostreptococcaceae > Clostridioides > Clostridioides sp. ZZV15-6388. The sequence goes on from NZ_JAGWCU010000034.1 coordinate 28,453, forward strand.
AGAGTTAGAAAAGAAAAAAATACTTTATAAAAGATATATTAAACTATCACAAGAAGCTAAAAACCATATTGAGTCAATTAGGTATATGGAAGAAGCTGTAAATATTGGGAAAAGCATGATTACTAAAGAAGATAGACAACTTGGATTTTGGAAAGGTATATCTACTAGAGCTTATATGGTAGCACTTGAGTCTCTTGCTAGGAAGTTAGAGAGTATTGATAATTTAAAAGAAGCTAGAAAGGTATTAGAGTATTTAATAGAAATCAATCCTGATGATGAGCAAGGAATAAGGTATAAATTGCTCAATGTATTAATTAGGTTAAATGATAGAACAGCAATAAATAATTTATTTGAAATGTATAAAGAAGAAAAGTCTGCTACATGGATGTATAGCAAAGCTCTTTATTATTTTAAAAATAAAAATATGTTTTTAGCAAGTGATGCTATTAAAAATGCTAAAAATAAAAACAAATATATTGGATTATATTTAATAGATTGGCGAAATGCCTTTGGTAGAGAGTTTGTTACAGCAGAAGAAAAGGGAGAAGCTGTCTATTACTATGATGAAAATATAGTACTTTGGAATGAAGTTAAAGGTTCTATGGATTGGTTATTGAAAAAAATGTTGGAATTTTCATAAAAAGAACTACTCCTTATTACTTATAAAAAAGTAAGGAGTAGTTTTTTTATTTATACGTCTAATTTTAAATCGCCTGGTTTTATCATACCTTTTTTTCTCATAAATTCTGATATTATTAGAGTTACAATAGCAGGAAGTATAAAGTTAAGTAAAAGTATACCAACCCACATAGTTATGCCACCTTTTCCAGCACTTTGCATGGCAGTTACTGTTCCAAATTGTCCAACTAATCCACAAGTTCCCATACCAGAGCCAATAGGTATATTTTCCATTTTAAATATTGTTGTAGATAATGGGCCAAGTATTATTGAAGCTATTGTAGGTGGTATCCAAATTTTCCAGTTTTTTATTATATTGGGAACTTGGAGCATGGATGTACCAAGTCCTTGAGCTACAAGACCTCCTACTCCATTTTCTCTAAAACTCATAACAGCAAAACCTATCATTTGGCAACAACAACCGACAGTTGCTGCTCCACCAGCAAGCCCTCCCAAACTTAACATCATACAAATAGCTGCACTACTTATGGGTAGTGTAAGAGCTATTCCAACAAGTGCAGAGACAATAGCTCCCATTATTATAGGTTGCATAGTTGTTGCTTGCATTATTATGTTTCCAAATGAAGTCATAAATGCAGAAACTGCTGGTCCAATAAGTTCTGCCACAAGTACTCCTATTAATATTGTTACAGCAGGTGTAACTAATATGTCTACCTTTGTTTCTTTTGAAACTAATTTTCCAATTTCTACCGCAAAAAGTGTAGCGACAAATGCACCAACAGGTCCTCCTAATTCATTACCACAAGCACCAACAAGTGCACAAGAAAATAGTACAAGGGGAGGAGCTTGAAGTCCATATGCAATAGCTACTGCAATAGCTGGACCTGTAACTTGCTTAGCGAGTGGGCTTATAACTTCAGTAAAAAGAGATATGTTAAAGTTATCTCCTAATGTGTTAAAAATTGTTCCAATTAAAAGGGAAGAAAAAAGGCCGAGTGCCATATAACTTAATGCGTCAATAAGATACCTTTGAACAGAAATTTCAATATTTTTGCTTTTAGCAAATGATTTAAAATTTCTTTTTTTGCAATTGATTTCCAATTTAAAATCCTCCTCATATAATACAAATATAATTTCTTTTTAATTAATTATATAACTTTTCAGCTGACAAGACAAATGTTATTTCACTAATTTAAAAGTATTTTAATAGCAATAAAATAACAGTAAATTTAGTTTTAAATTTTAAATTTATGGTTTATAATTAGTATAGGGATATTCTGAAATATAATAATTTTCCAGTTTATCCCAATATTTAACTTAGGTAGATTGCTTACAAAACAAATGATCATATACTAGGCTAAAAGGAAGTGGATAGATGAGATTTGTAGAAAATAAGAAATACAGAAAAATTGCCATAATTATATCTATTCCTATATTGCTTGTTGCGCAGTACTACCTTTTTAAATTTGGAATATTTAGACCAATGGTAAAAGGAGTAGAAATTGAAATTGTAGATGGGGAATATGTTAAAGATATAGATAAATATGTAGTAAAATTAAACGAAACAGTTACCTTGTCTACTGGTGAATATATTAAAGTTCCTTCATATGCTAAAGATCCAAATATTTGGTTTAATGTTTTAGATAATTCAGGGACTCTAAAAATAGAAGGAAATAAGATGACAGCATTAAAGGTTGGGTATTCTTCTGTTGGTATTATGAAAAATTCGAGAGTACTAAAAAAAGCTACTATAAAAGTAGTAGACCCAGAAGTAGAATCTTTAGATATGGAAATTAATGGAGAGTTAAAACATGTTGGTGATAGTGCCACTATAGAGAGTACAATAGAGGTTGACTATGAGAAGTTTAAAAAATCATATAAACCAATTTACAAAAGTAGCAACGAAGATGTTTTAAAAATTAAAGGAAACAAAGTAAGTGCAGTTGGAGTTGGAAAAGCTGTAATATATGCTAAGTGTGGAAACAAAGAAGTTGAGAGAACTTTTAGAATTCAAGCTATAGTTGCTGAGATAAATATGAATAATATAAAAATAGAAGTTGACCAAAATGAGAAACTAAAACCAGATATAATAACTTCTCCACCAGGATTAGAACCACCAAAAATACACTATGAGTTGGCGGATTCAAAATTACCTGTAGAAAGAGCTATAAGTCTAAGTAGTGATGGAAGTGTAGTAGGTCTTAGAGAAGGTAAAGAAAGAGTAAGGATAACTTGTGGAGATAAGTCTAAGATAATAACTGTAACAGTAGTCAAAGAAACTATAACTAATGACTATATACAAAATTTAGTAGGTTCACATAAAATAGTAAATAACAAAGTTATTATTAAACTTGAATGGGATTATATGAAAGACGTTTTTGACTATGATATATATCTTAAAGACAAATTATCAGGAGAATCATTTAAGAAAATTAAATCTATAACTATAAATGAGAGTGATTTAGGTAAATCCCAAAAGATATATGCTACTATAGAAATTGATGTAAAAGATAGTCAGAGTATAGATTATGATATTTATGTTCTAGGTAAGAAAGACTCAGATACAACTAAGCCAAGTAATGTAATAAACATTACTAATGTGAATGGTAATGGCAACTCAGATAATAATGATAGCATACAAAACATGAAGGTTGAAAATATATCAGCTAATGTTGACAGAGATAATAATGTTATTAGAGTTAACTGGAGTAGTGTATCTCATAAAGAATGTACCTATAGTATATATGTAAAAAATAATACTAATGGAGATGGTGAGTTTACTTTGTATCAAAGTGACATACAAGGGAATGAACATACTATAAGTATTCCTGAAGGAGATTTAAATTTAGATATCTATGTAGTTGCAAATTACGATGGACAAAATTCTAAAAATAGCGATGTTATAAATGTAAGATAAATTTATACAAAAATTTAGAAGTGTTAAATTTATGATTTATTGAGAAATTAAATCATTATAAGAAGAGGATAGTATGGGGGTAATCATACTATCCTTTTTATTTTATTGAAACATACTGGTGTTAAATTTTTAGTGTAAAAAATATTTATTGCTAGTTAATATCATCTACAATTGAATCTAATGCTGCCTGTGTTGCATGTATTAGAGTTGTATCAAATAGTGGAACAGAAGTATCATTTTGCTGAATTAGAAGACCTATTTCTGTACATCCTAAGATAACGCCTTCTGCTCCTTGGTTAACAAGTTTATCTATAATAGATAAAAAAGATTTTTTAGAGGATTTAGATACAATTCCTAAGCAAAGCTCATTGAATATAGTGTTATTTACTATTGAACGTTCTTCTTCATTTGGTATTAAAACCTCAATTCCACTATTTATAATTATATTTTTATAAAAATCTTGTTCCATTGTATACTTAGTACCCAATAAAGCTACCTTTTTGATTTTCTTTTCTTTTAACTCATCAGCAGTCACATTTGCGATGTGTAAAAGTGGAATAGATATATTTTGTTGAATTTTATGTGCAACCTTATGCATAGTATTAGTACATATAACAATAAAGTTTGTAAATTAATTGCAGCATCAGATAAGATTTTGGCACTTTTTTCCCAATTTCCGCTAGATTGACATTCTTCAATTTCTTGAAAATCTACACTATAAAGTATACATTTAGAAGAATGTAATCCTCCTAATTTTTCCTTGATTACTGTATTTATAACTTGATAATATGTAATGGTGCTCTCCCAACTCATTCCCCCGATTAAGCCTATAGTCTTCATATTCATCACCTTTTCATTCTATTTATTTTGTAATAGCTATTTACAAATACAAGTATAGCATCTAAAATATAAGCATACAATGATAAAATTGTATGGAGGACAATTATCTTTAAAAGGAGTAATTATATGCCAATAAATTCATTTGAAAATTATCCAATGACATGGAAACCACAATTAAACAATCGAAAACCACCAATATATAAAACTTTAGCAATATTGTTAGAAGAAGACATTGAAAAAGGAAATTTAAATCCTGGAGATAAATTACCTCCACAACGAGAATTAGCAGATTTTCTTGATTTAAATTTAAGTACAATAACACGGGCATTTAAACTTTGTGAAGAAAAAGGATTAATATGTGCAAAAGTAGGAAAAGGGACCTTTGTTTCTTCTGATGTAAATGTAAGCAATACATTGCTTTATCAAACAGAATCAAAAGGTATAATTGAACTTGGTACAGTACATCCTCCTTATGAACAAAATACATATATTATCAATTTTATTAAAAATGTATTAAAACAACCAGAAATGGAAAAATTTCTTCAATATATGTCTCCATCAGGTACACACATGCAAAAAAAATCAATTGCAAAATGGTTAGAAAGAAATAATATATATACTAAAGAAGAAAATGTACTTTTATCTACAGGTGGACAAAATGCTATATGCGCTACTTTATTAGGGTTATTTAAGGCTGGAGATAGAATTGCAACAGATTCATTGAGTTTTTCTGGAATCAAGTCAATAGCTAAAATGATAGGTATTCAATTAGTTCCAATTCCCCAAGAGAATAATGAAATGTCAATCGAGTCTCTTGAAAATTATTGTAAAAATGAAAACATAAAAGGTATATATATCATTCCAGATTATCATAATCCAACAACACATTCTATGTCTAACTTATCACGTAAGAAAATAGCAGAGATAGCAAAAAAGTATAATATCATAATTATTGAAGATGCTATAAATAGCATTTTTAAACCGGATTTACAAGCTCCAGTATTTTCTTTAGCTAGTAATAATACTATATATATTTTTAGTACATCTAAATTTATCTGTGCTGGGCTTAGAGTAGCGTTTGTAGTTGCTCCAAAACGTTATATAGGAAGTCTAGAAAATGCATTATATAATATGAATTTGATGGTTTCCCCATTTAATGCAGAAATAGTACATCGTTTACTGCATTCTCCTATTATAAATAAGATTATTGAAGAAAGAAAAGATGAAATTATAAAAAGAAATGAAGCTGCTAATAAGATTTTATCTGATTATAATTTAATTGGCGATAAAAATTGTAGTTTTCGTTGGCTGATTCTTCCAGATGGATGGGATGGAAACTCATTTGAGATATATGCAAAAAATTTAGGTGTTCAGGTATATTGTGCTGAACGTTTTTCAGTTGGTAATTCTATTGTGCCAAAAGCTGTTCGTATTTGTGTAACAGCTCCAAAAGATGTAGAAGAATTAGAGAAAGGGTTGAATACAATAAAGTCACTTCTTAAAAATCAGAGCGATTTTCCTATAATTTAATTAAATAAATAAAAATGCGGAGAAATTTATTATAATAAACCTCCGCTTTTATTATTTGATGAAATACTTTACTTTCTATTAAAATTTTAACTTTAATCATCTTGAAAATATAATCATTTTATGGTAAAATAATTCTTAAAAATAGAAATAATTAATCATTTGTTAAAAAAAATGCATAATAAATTGTAATTTATTGACGATAGTGGGAAAATATTCATAAATGTATAAAATAACAGAAAAAATGCAAAAATAAAATCAATTTCATATGTTATAAAATCTATATGGCAAAATTAAATTTGCCTATCAGAATGATATAAACACACCAGAAAGGAGGATGCTATCAATAATGGAAATTAATTAATTTTGGTAGCTAAAAATTATGAATGAACAAACTAGAATATCCTTAGAGAGAGCTGCTGAACTAAAATCAAAAATTGATGATTATATTCAGGCTAGGAAAACAATTAACAGAGGTCTTGAAAAAGAAGAAGAGATAAATAAACGAAAACAAAAGATATTAAGCATATTAAATGGAACAGAAGAAGACTGGAATAATTACAAATGGCAATTATCAAATAGAATCACAGATATAGATACTTTATCAAAGATTATTAATCTAACTAAAAAAGAAAAAGAATATATAGAAGAAGTTGGTACTCAATTTAGATGGGCAATATCTCCATATTATCTGAGTTTGATAGACCCAGATGATATATGTGACCCTATAAAATTACTTTCTATACCAACACATATAGAATTGGAAGATGAACAAGATGATTTAGACCCAATGGGAGAAGAGTATACAAATCCAGCAGGATGTATAACTAGAAGATATCCAGATAGATTAATAATAAATGTAACAAATGAATGTGCTATGTATTGTAGACATTGCCAAAGAAGAAGAAATATTGGTCAACAAGATTCTCATAAGTCAAAAGCTGTTATACAAGAATCTATAGACTATATTAGAGAAAATGAAGAAATAAGAGATGTATTAGTAACTGGTGGAGATACTCTTACATTAAAAGATGATTATTTAGAATGGATTCTTAGCCAACTTAAAGAAATACCGCATGTTGATTATGTTAGATTAGGAACTAGAACTCTTGTTACAATGCCACAAAGAGTTACAGATGATTTTTGTAATATGCTAAAAAAATATCATCCTATATATATAAATACACATTTTAATCATCCAATGGAAATAACTAAAGAATCTAAAGAGGCATGTGAAAAATTAGCAAATGCAGGTGTACCATTAGGAAATCAAGCAGTGTTATTAAATGGTATAAATAATGATAAATTTGTAATGAGATGTTTAAATCAAGAATTGCTTAAAATAAGAGTGAAACCTTACTATATATTCCAAAGCAAACATGTAAAAGGAACAAAACATTTCAATACATCAGTAGATGATGGTCTTGAAATAATGGAATATCTAAGAGGATATACATCTGGAATGGCAATACCAACATATATAGTTAATGCTCCAAAAGGAGGCGGTAAGACTCCATTACTTCCACAATATCTTGTATCAAAAGGAACAGATTATGTGATGCTTAGAACATGGGAAGGAAAAGTTATAAAAATGGAAGATGAACCAGCTGTAGATATAAAGAAACTTATAAAAGAGCAAGCGCAGGATTAATAAAATATTTAAATATACAAAAAGAAACAACTTTAAAATAAAAATAAAATGGATGCTAAATTTATATCAATTTGCATCCATTTTTATATTAGTTATTTATTTTATTTATTATTTTGTTGTTGATTAACCAATTCAAGGTATCCACTTGGATGGAAGTAATATATCTCAGAAGTATTTTCATTTACAAAGTAACCAATGTCACCATCTGCATCTGGTAAAAATACATATCCATTAAGATTTTTAGCTTTTAATGCTTCAAAATCGCTAGCATTTCCTTGATATATGTAATCAACTTTATTGTTGTATTTTACTAAAAGTTCTTTAGCTTGTTCTTGAGTCAATTTAGTATCTTGACTTACAGGAACATTCTTTTGAGAATCAGCATAAGAAGATTCATTTACTGGTGCAGTTAATAACAAACAAGATAAAACTAATAAAGATATAAGTGCTTTTTTCATACTAAAACCCTCTTTCGTAATTAATTATATAAGATATTTATTACTTAATAATATTATATGTTTTCTATAATTAAATATTACCATTAAAGAGGATAATATTACAGTTACACAGCTGTAACCTTTGATTACAAAATCGTAATTAAATTGTATTTTTATTCCATTTGTATTTTATCATGTCTACGATTAACAAATTCACAAAAATATATTTTTATAACGCCCATAACAGGAGCTGATAAAATCATACCAGGTATTCCAAAAAATCCTCCACCAACAGTAACTGCTAGTATTGTAAAAAATGGACTAAGACCTAGTTGTCCACCTACGATTTTTGGTTCTATAAATGTAACTTCAACTTGTTGAATTATTATTAAGTAAATCAAGCAAGTTAACGCAGTTGTAGGATTGTAGAATAAGTTAATTACTACAACTGGTGTCATACCTATTACTGGACCAAAGTATGGAACCATATTCATAATACCCATTAGTGTACCAAACAATAGTGCATATTCAGACTTTAAAAAGTATAGACCAATTCCAGAAAGTAGTCCAACTATAAAAGAATCTAAAATCTTACCTGTAAAGTATTTACCAATATTTAAGTTCAAACTTTGACACAATTCTATTATAAAGTCTCCATATTTTTTACCTAAAGAAATATAAACAACTTTTTTTGTAAATGATAAGAACTTTTCTTTTTCTAATAATAGATAGAAACAAATTATAAAACCTAAAAGGAATTGTACTATAAATTTTCCAACAGAGAAGGTAGTACTAAATATTCCTCCAAGTGAACCAATAAGTAAGTTACTAAACTTAGGCATTACACTCATAATTTTATCACCGTATTCTTTTAATGTATTAGGGTCTACTGATTGCAAACTTTTGCCTAAATCAAATAAGAATTGTTCCGTTTTATCTATATATATAGGAACTTGAGTTACTAAGTCAGCTAAACTATTTACTATTGAGGGAACTGTAAATAGTATAAAAGATACTAGTATAACTATTAGTACACCATAAGTAAGAAGTAAAGAATATATCCTTTTAAAATTAAGTTTATTTTCCAAAAATTTTACTAGTGGATTAAATACATATGCTAATACAAATGCTATTATAAATGGAGTTAGTAATGACATCAGCAAACTTATTACTCCAAAAAAATATTTGTAATTATCAATAACTTTAATCAAAATATATGAAATAACTACAGTAAGTACAATATTTAAATAAATTTTTTTATCCTGCAAAACAACACAACCTTTCTTATATTTATTAAGTTTAGATTTAGTTAAATTTAAAATCAAGTTAATATTTATAGCTTATTATACAATAAAAAGTAGTATTAATATAGTATGATTAATATGAAATTTGATAAGTGTACAATATATTGAAAGTTTTATCTAAATATTATTTTTATTTTCTTAAATTTACATATTACAAATATAAATAATTACAATTCGTTTCTAATTCTCTGTACATTTCTATTTATATAGTGCCTTCCAACATGTTTATATAAAAAATTTTTATACCATCCTATCTTTTGACTATATTTATTAAAAAAATCATCTGGAGTATCAAAGATTCCCAAATCATCAATTATTCCTTCTTTTTGAATAAATGTATGATTTACATTCCAAGATATTTGAGGATTTTGAAAATCTTTAGTGGCAATACCCCATCCATAAAATGAGCCTTGACAGTTATTGTATTTCTGCTGAATACTTGTAAGATAATTTTTGTCTAAAATAAGACCTTCTAATTTATACCATTGCTTTTCATAGTATACTTCTGTCCATGTGTGAATGATTTCTGTAGGTGCAATTTTGTAAATAATTCCTAAGAGTTCTAATTGAACTCTTTTGTCTAGAGTAAAACCATGAATCCTACATGGAATGTCAACTCCTCTTAAAAGTGCCATAGCAAGTATAGTTTTTGTATTACATTGTCCATATCCATCTTTTAGTATTTTACTTGCGGATATATTGTCACTTGCATTGAAACCAAAGTTGATGTCATCTCTAATAAAGTTATAAATTTGTTTGATTTTATTAAAATTATCTAATTGATTCCAATTATGTTTGCTAATAAGTTCTTGAATATTTTTTGCTCTAAAGTCTAATAATGTACTTTCTGATAAATATCTTTTCATAAAATAGAATTCTCCCTTATCTAGTGTAACTATATTTTATACCTTAGAGTAATTTGAAACTTTCAAAAACTTGCTGTTTTTTAATATGCCAGAAATATTCATACCAGTCATACATTTGTTGGTGTATGCTAGATGTGAAGCACTGTCAAAACCTGCCATCATAGCAGCATCAGTTATAGAGTATTTACCAGATAAAAGTAAAAAATATGCTTTTTGAATTTTATGTAGGAGAATGTAACTTTTTAATGGCATTCCTGTTTGTTCTTTGAATATATGGGACAGTCTACTTGGCGAAAGAAAGACCATATCAGAAATATTTTTTATAGAATGATTATGACAGTCACACTCATTAAGTCTTTGCATTATTTTATGAATTCTTTTATCAACTATTGTGTAATTGTCTTGATCAACATTAAGATATTTGAACACAGAATTTGTAAAATTTAAATAACCTTCTTTATCATGATTTTTTAAAAAGTTAAAATATTTTTCTTGTATATGTTTAGTATTATGAATATCTATAATTCCATAACCCTTAATTTTGTCAATATATTTTGATTTAAGACTTAATGCAAGTGATGATGTTGGTTCAATTAACATAGTAAAACATACTTCTTCTCCTGTTGAAAAACAATGTTCTATATTACTATCTACAATAATGCATTTACCTTCTATATCATTGCCATCTATAGTTATATTTAAATTATCTTCAATTCCTATAAACAATTGTAACATCCAATGTTTATGCTTCTTTGATTGAATAGAATTTGTAAACGAAGAAATATGATTATTTGACATAATTATATAATTAATAAAATTACCTCCAAACATTTTTCTTATTGAGGAAATACAGGTTAAATGTACAGTATTTTTCAG
>NZ_JAGWCU010000035.1:0-38610 GCF_020657755.1 Clostridioides sp. ZZV15-6388
GTTTTTTAGGTATATTAAAAGTTGTAATTTTATTTTTATATTGATTGTTTTAGGTATATTAAATGACGATGTATTAGATTATATTCTTGTTTAAATAAGTATTTATAAATATGAAATAAATATTATTAAAATAGATATTAATAGCTATTAAAATAAAAAGAAAAGTTCCTAATTTTTAGGAACTTTTTATTTGTTTAATATAACGTATGAGTTTTTGCTTCAGCAATAGCTCTTGCTGCACTTTTAGGTTTTTCTATATTCTCTTTTTTGTAGAAATCAATTACTTCTTTTAAGTCTTTATTTTCAATATTGTCTTTTCTATTTTCAAGAATATAATTTATGATTGATTCGTTTATCAAGTTTGATAAATCTTTATTTTCATTATTAGTCATTTTGTATACTTCTTGTAATAAAACTTCATTAACTTCAATTGTAATTTGTTTTGTATTTTTTATCATATTAATCACCTCTTAAAAAATTATAGCATTTCAAAAAAATAAAATCAATATGTTTTAAAATTATAGAATTTAAATTCTTAAATTCTTAAAAATAGAAAAATTAAATAGAAGTAGTTTTGAGCTATCAAAAAGATTAATAAAAAATATATTTAATCATAAAAGCTTTGTACTATATGATTCTAAGATGGAGGATTTATAAGGGTTTAGGGTGAATTAAGTATAAGACAACTTCTTAAAGCAAATGAGTGTGGCATTTAAATCTAAATGTAGACATATAATATTAAATATGCTAATATATCAAAATAATAAGGGGGGAATTTATGAAGCTTAAAGAAGCATTGATTACATGTGTTGTATGTAGTGTATGTTTAACTCCATTATTGGTAAATGGAGAAACAAAAATAGATGCGGAGCATTGTAAAGAATCTATAGTAAATATAGATACTATAGTAACTTCAGGTCAAAACTTTAATTCTAAATATAATCAAGGTATGAAAGACTATAAAAACAGTGATGAGTATAAATTAAAAGTGCAAAAAGAGAGGCTAGAAAACCAGCTAGGAATCAAAATAAAGGATTTAATTCCTATAACATTTGAAGTGAGTTATTACACCAGTCTTAACCAAGAAAATGGATATGGAGCTATAACTGCTACAGGAGATGATTTAGAAGATGGTTTTGTGGCAAATAATCACTTGAGTTTTGGAACTAAGATTATTGTAGATGGTAAAGTAAAAACCGTTATGGATAGGGGGTCTAGTAAGTATTTTAGCAATTCTAATGCGATAGATGTATTTATACCCAAATGGAGTAACGAAAGTGAATCAGAGTATTATGACAGGGTTAATAATATGGGAAGGCACTATAAAAAAGGATACATCATTATGGAATAATAGAACTTCTTCAAGTAATATGTATTGATTGCAATATTTATTACATATATAATAGATATTAAGTTAATTAATACAACAATGTATATTACTGGGAGGGCAATATGGAACAAACTTTTATAAATGGAAAAATAAACTTATTAATAGAAAATTATAAAGCATTAAATGAGATTAAAGGTTCTTGGCAAATGGGATTAATTCAACATAGTTGTGCACTTGCGTTTACGCTTAAGAACAAGAGGATAAGCCCTAGAGTAGTAGAAGAACGAATAGAGCTTATTAAAAAAAATACTAGATTATTCTCTAACTTTAGAGGATATAACATATTTTATATGGCAACACTACTTTCATTTGAATCAAATCCAGAAAGTAGTTTTAAGATGATTTTAGAGATATATAAAAATCTCAAAAATGAAAAGTTTTGGGGAGATACATATCTACCACTTACAGCATCAATAGTCTATGAAAATAGAGATAAAATGGATTATATTACATGTATATCAAAAATGAAAACAGTGTACGAATATATGAAGAAAAAACATCCATTTTTAACATCTAGTGATGACTATTGTAATATAGCACTTATTGCAATTCATTCAAAAAATTTAGAAGAAGATTTAGAATACATAGAAAAATGTTATGAATTTCTAAATAAAAATGGTTTTTATAAAGGAAATGACTTACAAGCACTATCTCAAATTCTTTTATTTAGTGAAGATAGAACTATGGGTAAATGCAAAAAAACTATTGAACTTAAAAAAGCATTTAAAGAGAATGATTGTAAGTTAAATTATTATGGGTATCCAATAATAGGAGCAATTTCGTTATTAGATTATAAAGAAAATGAAATAATAGAAAATATAAAAAATGTTTCAAATAGACTTAAAGAAGAAAAAGGTTTTGGGAATTGGTCTTTAGGAAAAAGCAATAGAGTAATGATTAGTTCTGCTATTGTGGCTTCTATTTATGCGGATTCAATACAAAAAGAGAATAATATAGATTCTATAGCTAATAATATATTTTTAAATATTGTTGTTGCTATTCAAGTTGCTTGTGTAATGGCAGCTACAAGTGCAGCTATAGCATCTTCTTCATCAAATTAGTGACATTATTTATTAAAATTGGATATAATAAACTTAATAATACAATTTATATGTTTAAAAAAGAATATGATATTACACTTAAATCAATTGTGATATTTAATAAAATAAAGCATATAATTAATATATAGATTTCAGAAAATATATAATACTACATACAATATAGGGAAAGTAGAAAAATACATCTACTTTCCTTTTTAATTATAAATTATGAGTTAGTCTTATAAAGAAATTTATGGAAAACTTATTTAAAGTTTTATATTGTATTTTTTTTTAGATGTACTAAAATAAAGTTATAAAGAAAATAAAATTTATAATAAACTAATACATATTGAAAATAAGGGGGAAGTTAAGATGGATCAAAATCTAAATTGGCTTAAAGAAAAAAGAATAGAAAAAACGATAAAATCTCTAGAAAATAATAACATGAAAGGGTATCTAGTAAATAATAAAGAAGAGCTTCTTAAAAAAATTGAAGAAATAGTAGAAGTAGGTTCTCTAGTAGGTTGTGGAGGCTCTATGACTTTATTTGAAACAGGAGTTATTGACTTTATAAGAGAAAAGTATGATTTTCTTGATAGATATGCAAAAGATATTAAACCAGAAGAAATGAAAGAAATATACAGAAAATCATTTTGTGCAGATGCTTATTTTACAAGTACTAATGCAATAACAGAAAATGGAGAACTTTACAATCTAGATGGAAATGGAAATAGAGTAGCTGCTATGATATATGGACCAGATAAAGTAATAGTTGTAGCAGGTGTAAATAAAATAGTTAAAGATGTAGATGAAGCTATAAAAAGAACTAAAACAATAGCTGCTCCAGCAAATTGCAAGAGACTGAATACAAATACTGGTTGTAAGACTACTGGTGTCTGTATAGATTGTTCAAGTCCAGGAAGAATCTGCTGTAGCTATACACTTATAAAAAGACAATTAGCACCAGAAAGAATACATGTAATTTTCTTAAACGAAGACTTTGGATATTAAAAGAATAAAATAAGTAAGGAGAAATAATGAAAAAAGTAAAACTTATATACAATCCTAATTCAGGTGAAAAAAAAATATTATCAAATTTAGATACTATTATAGAATTATATCAAGAAGAAAATTATTTATTGATACCCTACAGATTGAATATTAAAGAACCTGTAAATAATGCATTTAAAGAAGTAGATAGTTCCTATGACCATATACTAATAGCAGGTGGTGATGGGACTATAGATTTAGTTGTAAATTCAATGAAAGAGTTAGATATAAAGATTCCAATTGGAATTTTACCTACAGGAACTGCAAATGATTTTTCAAATGCTCTTCAAATTCCATTTGATATAAAAGAAGCTATAAAAGAAATCATAAATTCAAAGCCAAAGAAAATAGACATAGGGAAGGTAAATAATAAATACTTTATAAATGTCGCAAGTGCAGGTATGTTTACTGATGTATCACAAAGAATAAGCACAGACTTAAAGAATTCGTTTGGAAGAATTTCTTATTATATAAAGGGAATAGAAGAAGCATTGTATATGAGGAAGTTTAAGATAAAAGTATATTCCAAAGAGATGAATTATGATGGAGATATGTATCTTATGCTGATTTTTAATGGAAAAACAGCAGGAAATATAAATTTAGCATATAAAGCTGAAATAGATGATGGATATTTAGATGTAATTATTTTTAAAGGAATGCCAATTCCAAAATCAATACCAGTTTTGATAAGTGTGCTTAGGGGTGATTACTTAGACCAATATAATGGAAATGAAATATTATATTTTAAAACTAAAAAAGTAGATATAGAATGTAAAGATTCTCTTATAACAGACATTGATGGGGAAAAAGGTCCAGATTTTCCTCTCAATATAGAATGTATAAAAGATGGAATAGAGGTTATGGGAATTTGTAGTGGAAAAAGTTAATTATTTAAAATAAAGAATGAAGACTAAAATAAAAAATTACTTCTAACTAAATTTATTTATAGTAGAAGTAATTTATATTTTAAGTCTTCATTTTTTAGTTATAAAAATTATTTAGCAGGTTTAAAAGAACTTTTTAAAGGAACTATTCTATTAAACACAAGTTTTTCCTTAGTTGTATACTTATTATCTATACTAAAGAACCCATTTCTAACAAATTGGAATTTATCAAAAGGTTTAGCATCTTTTACTTGTGTAGGCTCAACAAAACCTTGTAATATTTCTAATGAATTAGGATTTATTTGTTCTAAGAAATGCTTTCCTTCATTTTCAGGTAAATCATCAAGAATCAATGGCTCAAATAATCTAAATTCACATGGTATAGCTGATTTAGCATCAACCCAATGTATTGTAGATTTTACTTTACGACCTGTAAATCCAGAACCACTTTTAGTCTCAGGGTCATAGGTACCATGTATTTCAACTACATTTCCATTTTCATCTTTAATTACATCAGTACATTTTACGAAATAAGCTCCTTTTAAACGAACTTCATTTCCTGGGAAAAATCTGAAATATTTTTTAATAGGTTCTTCCATAAAATCATCTTGTTCTATATATAATTCTCTAGAAAAAGGAACTAATCTTTTACCTTGAGATTCATCCTTAGCATTGTTTTCTATTTCAAGCATTTCAACCTTATCTTCTGGGTAGTTAGTTATAACTAATTTTAAAGGTCTTAAAACTCCCATAGCAAGTGGAGCCTTTGGTTGTAAGTTTTCTCTTAGGAAATAATCAAGCATTTGACTGTCTACTGTAGAGTTAACTTTTGATACTCCTATTTCACTACAAAAATTACGTAAAGCTTCAGCAGTATATCCCTTACGTCTAATCCCAGATATAGTAGGAACACGAGGGTCATCCCAACCATCAACAATACCTTCATCTACAAGTTGTTTTAATTTTCTTTTACTCATAACAGTATTGTTTATGTTAAGTCTAGCAAATTCTATTTGTCTAGGTACATTTTCCATTTCACATTCTCTGACAAACCAGTCATAAAGAGGTCTTTGGTCTTCAAACTCCAAAGTACATATAGAGTGAGTTATTCCTTCAATTGCATCTTCAATTGGATGGGCAAAAGCATACATAGGATATATACACCATTTATCTCCTGTATTATGATGTGTTGAATGAGCTATTCTGTATATAATTGGGTCTCTAAGGTTTATATTTGGAGAAGACATATCTATTTTAGCTCTTAATGTTTTTTCTCCATCTTTAAATTCACCGTTTTTCATTCTTTCAAATAAATCTAGGTTTTCTTCAATAGTTCTATTTCTATAAGGGCTTTCTTTACCAGGTTCAGTAAGAGTACCACGATACTCTCTCATTTCTTCTTGTGTTAATTCACATACGTAAGCTTTACCTTTTTTTATTAGGATTAAAGCTCTTTTGTACATTTCATCAAAATAGTTAGATGCAAAATTTAATTCATTCCAATCAAATCCTAACCACTTAACATCTTCTTTTATGGATTCTACATATTCAACATCTTCTTTTAATGGATTTGTATCATCAAATCTTAAATTAGCCTTTCCATTAAATTCTTTAGCTAGTCCAAAGTTAAGACATATACTTTTTGCATGACCAATATGTAAATATCCGTTTGGTTCAGGTGGAAAACGAGTTATTATATTGTCATGTTTTCCTGTTTCTAGGTCATTTATAATAATATTTTTTATAAAGTTAGATGAGTTCGTTTCATTTGACATATTTTTATACCTCCTATTTAATTTGCTTATAATACAGAACACTACACTGTATTGCATAATATTAATTTTAATCCAAGATTAGAAAAAAATAAAGGTGTAATTAAGAGTATTATGCAAAATATTAACTTTTATACTAAAAACATGTTTTTTTACAGTTTATTTACAAAAAAGCAGATTAGTTGAATTAATCTTTAAAAGACTGTATTATAATATGTATATTGTTAAGAATATTATGTGAAGTTAGTTATCTAAATTTATTTTAAATCTGTTGACAGATTTGTAAAGGAGACTATGATGGGAAAGGTTGCAAAGATTATATTAAGTTTAATTGTTATTATTTTAGTGTTAACAGGTATTGTTGTATACACACTAACACCAAAAGAGAGATATGATGTTAGTTCACAAAATAATAAAATCATAGACGAAGAGTATTTATCAAAAGGTTCATATATAAACTCTATGGAAATAGTAAAAAATCCACTTAGAATGGTTGGAAAAGTATCTGTTTCAGAAGAAGAGTTTAGAAACCTAATATATACATTAATGAATAAACATGGAATTAAAGAATTTGAAAGTAATTTTATTGAGATGAAGGATGGAAAAATAAAAGTGGCAGGTCCATATAAGGTCTTTGGTCTAATCAATAGCCAATATGAGCTTGAGCTAAAACCCACTTTAAAAAATGAAGATTTGGTTGTAAGTCTTGAAAATGTAAGGATTGGAAAATTTAAAATAAGTGATAAAATGCTAGAAAAAATACTAAGTAATTACAATAAAAAGGTTCCATTTGAGGTTAATGGAAATAAAATTACTTTAGAGAAAAGTTATCTTTATCCAGCAACACTTAAAAATATATCTATAAAAAAAGGAAATGTTGATTTGGATATGGAAGTAGAAATAGATTTAAAATCACAAATAAATGGGGCATTAGGTTATCTGAAGGATTCTGGAAAAGCTCAGGATATACTAAATCATTTGATTAATTTAAAGAAAACATCTGTTGGTTAAAAATATAGAAAATTTATATTTATATTTTTATTATATTTTATATAATATTAAAGCACTTTAAAATCAAAATTTGTAAAATAGCCTTTATTATGTTAGAATATTTTATGACATTAAGTTGTAAGTGTATAATATTATTTAATTACTAGATTACTAGATTGGGGGGAAATGATGAATAAAATTTATATTGTAACAACATATACAGGAACTGTATTATCTTATTTAATAAGAAATATAAGTAAAAAACTGTATACACATGTGTCAATATCATTAAATGAAAATTTAAAGCCAATGTATTCTTTTGGGAGATTAAATCCAAGAAATCCATTTATTGGAGGTTTTGTTGAAGAAAATATAAATCAAGGCTTATATGCTATAAGAAAAAACACTGTATGTAGAGTATATTCATTAGAAGTAGATAATTTACAATATGAAAAGCTATTTAAAAATATAAAATTGATTAGTGATTATAGAGAAGATTACTATTATGATATAATGGCATTGATATATTTGTCTATGAATATTCACAGAAAAGTTGAATATAAATATGTATGTTCAAACTTTGTTGCTGATATGTTAGAAAAAAGTGAAATAGATATTTTGAATAAAGAAGCCTTTGAAGTAACACCAAATGATTTTTATAATTTAAATGGTTTAACTTTAGAGTATGAAGGTCTATTGTCAGAATATAATTCTAGACAGCATTCTTATATATCCAAAATGGCAAACATATAAAAAATTTATTTTAAAATTTATCATATAAAAATATTGCTAAATAATTAGGCTGAAGATGGTAGTTTAACTTCGAGAGGATTAAGAATTCGTAAATCTTAGTTAGAACACTTTCTTCAGTTTTTGATTTTCTGTCGTTATTTGCACGATTATAATATTTTTCTGATATATATATCGAATAGAAATAAATAAACAGTGGAATAAAAGTATAAAGATATCTTAATACATAATAAATATGATAAATATTTATTTTTTGTAAATATATGGATATAATAGTAATAATAATATTTTATAGAGAGGAGTATTAAATGAAACGATATCTTAAAACATATGGAGTTTCACTCATAATTGTAGTAATTTATACATTTATTAAATTACCTGTACTTAGACTAGATTTCACATCTTTATTTTCAGTAGGAATAATATTTTTTGTTGTAGCAGGAATATTAGATATGATGCTAGATAGAAATGAAAGAACATCTAAACTTGCTAAATATAATTTTTCAATAGCAATAGCTTTACTTGTGTATGTCGTAGTTGTACCTTTTATAGCTTCTACACCTGTACTTCATGCAAAAGCCTATAAAGACTTATTAGGAAAGGTGACTGAGAGTAAATTTACTGATGATATGAGTCCTGTCAGCGTAAATGATATTCGTCTTGTAGATGAAGACATGGCCATGAAATTAGGTGATAAAAAACTTGGAGAAGTTCCAGCTATAGGTAGTGTATCAAAATTAGGAAAGTTTCATATACAAAATGTGGATGGAGAGTTGTACTGGGTAGCACCTCTTGTGCATAGAGATATAATTAAATGGGTGACATCTTTAAGTGGTACAAGTGGATATGTGAAGGTGTCAGCAAGTAATCCTCAAGATGTTCAACTAGTTCAAGAAATAGATGGAAAACCAATAAAAATAATATATCAACCAGAAGCTTATTTACATCAAGATTTACAAAGACATTTATACATACATGGTATTGTAAATGTCGGCATGACAGATTTTACGCTTGAAATAAATGATGAAGGAAGACCTTATTGGGTTGTAAGTTTATATGAACATAAAATTGGTTATGGAGGAGCAAATGCCACAGGCATAGCTACTGTTGATGCAGAAACTGGAAAAATAAATGTCTATAATGTTAAAAATACACCTAAATGGGTAGATAGAATACAACCACAAAAATTTGTAACAGACCAAATTCAAGACTGGGGTGTTTATGTCAATGGATTTTTAAATTCTGTTATATCAGAAAAAGGAGTACTAGTGCCAACAGAAGGGACATCGCTAGTCTATGGAAATGATAATAGGTCATATTGGTATACAGGTATAACATCTTCTGGTGGAGATGAATCTACAATTGGATTTATGCTTGTTGACTCTAGAACTAAAGAAGCTAGACTGTATAAGCAGCCAGGAGCAACTGAGACAGCTGCGATGAAATCAGCTGAAGGTAATGTTCAAGAAAAGAATTATGAAGCTACATTCCCTGTAATGTACAATATATTAGGTCAACCAACATATGTATCATCTTTAAAAGATAAAGCTGGTCTTGTAAAGAGAGTAGCCTTTGTATCTGTTGAAGATTATAATGTACTTGGTATAGGAGAAGATAAAAATGAAGCTTTAAGAAATTATAAAGATTCATTAGAATCTAAAGGCAATGACTTAAAACTTGATAATGATATGAAAGATGAAGTTATAGAAGGTGTAGTAACTAGAATAAGTCCTGATGTGCGAGGAGGAAATACTAATTATTATGTGACTTTAGATTCTAATAAAGAGATAATATTTAAAGCTACTTCAAAAGTATCTAGCGAATTACCATTGACTCAAGTTGGAGACAAAGTCAAAATATCATATTCAAAAGAAGAATCTAGTGTAATTGAAATGTCAGAATTTGATAACTTAAATATTGCAAATTTTGATGATAAAAAAGCAAAACAAGAAACAGGAACTAATGAAGATACAAATTCACAAGATTCTGAAAGTCAAAGCAATGTGTAACTTAGTAAAAAAATTGTAGATAGTGTTTAGTGCATTAATAGCTAGTTTTTATAGAAATAAATTCTATAAAAACTAGCTATTTTATTTTAATTCTTTGTAAATTTAATGTCATAAATTTAATATAATATTAGTACAACTTTGCAAATAATACTTCAAGGAGAATGTACTATGACGAATATGGAAAAAGAGATATTGCTTTTAATTAGCAGGGTTAGATGTGTTACAGAAGCTCAATTTAGAAAGATTTATGGAGACCAAAAAAGATACAATAAAAAAAATTTCAAAAAAACATTGAGAAAAATGTGTAGTGAGTATACACTAAAAAAATATCCATGTGATGTAGATTATCGTAACTATAAGGACCTCTCATATGTTTACTATTTGAATGGTAGTAAGCTTTTTAAGGGAGATGATTTAATAAAGGCTCTAGTAGGGTCAGAACTAGTTGTTAGAATTAATACTGCAGGTTGTGATGTAAAAAGATTTTACCGAAATGTTAGTGTAGATGATGTGAAATATGATTTATTTATTGAATATACAGATCAATTTGGCAATATAAAGCAGGTCTTAGTAGATGTTGATTTAAATAATGAAATAGATGTTTCTAAATATGAGAATCTCTCTAGAAAGATAGATAAATCTACAATTCCATTTTTTAGAGTACCAAATATTTTGGTGGTTACACCAGATAATTTATCTGAATTAAATGACTTAGAGAGAGAAGATAATGAGTATAGTATAAATTTTATAGATTTAGGATTAAATAAACTATTTAATTGTATATAAGATATTTTTAGAAAATAAATTTTTTGATTTGCCACATTTTGTAAAAAAAATGTTGCAATATTATATAGAATATGATAAAACTATATTAATAAATTAATTAATAATAATGAGCCTAGGGTAGAGGTAGCTATATTCAATAGTAATCAATAGTAGCTGGTAAGTGTTGATGATTGATGAAAGGGTCTATAGCCGAAGAAAAGTTGTTGACAAACAAGTTTTCTGGACTTATGCAGAATATGCATAAGGCTGTCACTTTTAAAGTGGTGAGCTACAAGGTTACTTGGTCTATGAAGTTCACACGTCCAAAGTATACCTTTGGGCGTTTTTATTTATCAAAATTTAGCTTGAGGGGGAAAAGGCATGAGTATAATTGTCCAAAAATATGGAGGAAGTTCAGTTGCAGATACTGACAAAATAAAGTCAATTGCAGAAAATATAATAGAAAGAAGAAAAGAAAATCCACAAATGGTAATAGTTGTATCTGCTATGGGAAAATCAACAGATGAATATATAAACTTGGCAAAAGAATTGAGTAATGAACCTAGTAAAAGAGAGTTAGATGCTCTAATGTCTACTGGAGAAATGATTTCAGCCTCTTTATTATCAATAGCATTAAATGCACTTGGTTGTAAAGCTATAAGCTATAATGCTTATCAATTAAATATAAAAACAAGTGGACTTCATGGAAAATCTCAAATTGACGATATAAATGTAAATAGAATAAAGAATAGTTTAGATGAAGGGAATGTTGTAATAGTAACTGGATTTCAAGGAATCAATGAAGATGGTGATGTAACTACTCTTGGAAGAGGTGGTTCAGACACATCTGCTGTAGCTCTTGCAGTTAAACTAAATGGTAAATGTGAGATATATACAGATGTTGATGGAATTTATTTTACAGACCCAAGAAAATATTCAAAGGCAAGTAAACTTGATGAGATTGAATATGAAGAGATGCTTGAATTAGCAAGTTTAGGAGCACAAGTAATGCATTCAAGAAGTATAGAGCTTGCACAAAAATATGGTGTTGAAATTTATGTTGGACGTACATGTGGTACAGTAAAAGGAACATATATAAGAGGGGGAAAAGACATGAAATTAGAGGATAAAGTAATAACAGGATTAGCTACTAGTGATGATGATAGCTCTATAACAATAAAAGACTTTAAGGTAGAAAATATATCTAGTTTATTTGAAGATATAGCAACTATGGGAATAAGTGTAGATATGATAAGTCAAACTGCACCTATTTTAGATAAAATAAGTGTGTCATTTACAGTTCCAAAAGAAGAATTAGGAGAGTGCAAAAAGATAGTATCTAAATATACAAATGAAGAACATGTAGTAATTGATAATAACATCACTAAATTCTCTTTAGTAGGTCTTGGTATGAAAAATACTTCTGGAGTTGCTGCTAAAGTATTTAAGATATTTAATGAAAATGGTATAATGGTAAAACTTATAACTACATCAGAAATTCGTATAACTTGTGCCATAAATTCTGATGATAAACAAGTAGCTATTGAGAAAATAGCAGAAGTATTTAATATATAAAACTTAGGGAGGATATTATGAAACTTCATGGAACTATGACTGTAAAAGACAATGAATTATATATTGGAGGGGTAAGCTGTCTAGAGCTTAGTAAAAAATATCAAACTCCATTATATGTATTTGACGAAGACTTAGTAAGACAAAATTGTAGAGAATATATAAAATATTTTAAAGCTAAAGATGGAAAAAATAAAGTTGCTTATGCAGGTAAGGCATTTTTACCTCTCTATATGTGTAATCTTATAAATGAAGAAGACATGTGTTTGGATGTAGTTTCAGGAGGGGAACTATATACAGCTTATAAATCAAATTTTCCTATGGAAAAAGTTTTCTTTCATGGAAACAATAAAACTGAAGAAGAAATAAATATGGGATTAGATTTGGGAGTAGGTAAGTTTGTAGTAGATAATTTCTATGAGTTAGATTTAATTGAAAAATTATGTGAAGAGAAGGGGAAAACTCAAGAAATATATTTTAGAATAACACCTGGCATAGAAGCTCATACACACGATTATATAAAAACAGGTCAAATAGATTCTAAATTTGGTTTTGCTTTAGTAAATGGAGATTTGTTTAGAGCAATAGAAAAATTGAATGATTATACAAATATTAAATTGGTAGGTCTTCATGCTCATATAGGTTCACAAATATTTGATGTAGAACCATACATAGATACAGTAGATATAATGATGAACTTGGTAAAAGAAATAAAAGAAAAATTTAATATACAGTTGACAGAAATTGACTTAGGCGGGGGTGTAGGTGTTTATTATAGTAAAGGTGATAAACCTAAAACTATAAGAGAATTCTGCGAAACTATAATCACTAAAGCAGAAAATTCCTGTAAAGAACTTGGAATAGAAGTACCTACATTGGTAATAGAACCAGGAAGATCAATAGTTGCAAATGCAGGAAGTACATTGTATACAGTAGGTTCAATAAAAGATATAAAAGATGTTAGAGTTTATGTAAGTGTAGATGGAGGTATGACAGACAATGTAAGACCTTCACTATATCAAGCTAATTATGAATGCAGTATTGTAAATAAGATTAACCATGAAACTATGAATCATGTAACAATAGCGGGCAAATGTTGTGAAAGCGGAGATATATTAATTGGAGATATAGATATAATGGATATAAAAAGTGGAGATGTACTTATAACAACATCAACAGGTGCATATGGATATTCAATGTCTTCAAATTATAATAAAATACCAAGAGCAGCAGTAGTGTCAGTATTTGATGGAGATGCCAAGATAATTTGTAAAAGACAAAGTTATGAAGACTTATTATCTTTAGAAATATAGAATAAGAATTAAATATTGAATTTTAAAATAAGTAGATTATATGATATATCTATAGATTTAAACTAATTTTTAGTTTGTTATAGTTATTCAAGTTATATCTACTTATTTTCTGTTTTATTAACAATTTTCTTGTAATAAATATAAAATATTTTAAAAACTTCCTGATTATGATAAAATTTAAAGTATATGACAAGGAGGGATTTAATGAGAGGAAGAGTAATTTTATTGATATCGATATTATCTATATTTCTTGTAGGATGTTCGTTTAATAAAAAAGATGAAATAAGTTCAACTGAACAAGGAAAAATATATTTAGAGAAACATGATTATAAAAAAGCGATGGAAGCATTATCCTCTGCATTAGAAGAAGATAGCGCTAATGAAAATGCAAGAGCTATGTATATGCAATCTATGAGAATGTTAAATGTAGATGAATTTGAAAAAGATACAAATTATGAGGATGCAATTAAAGAACTTAAGCTTATAGAGAAAATCAAAAACGGGTCCTCTGTTATTAAAAATGAAGCATCTAAAAAGAAAGAGGAATTGACTAAATTAGAAAAAGAACAGAATGAAGCAGAGGAAGAAAGAAAGAAAAAGGCAAAAGATACAGCTGGAGAAGATAGGTATAGAGTGGAATCAGAAGCAAAGAAATCTTCCTATAGTGAAAAGAGTAAAAATAATAAATCTAATTCCAAAAACAAAAATACAACTTCAAATAATAACAAAGATGTAACTAACAATGATTCTTCTCAAAATCAAGAAAAACCAAATACAAGCAATCCAACACCGACACCAACTCCACCTTCATCAGAAAATAGCGGAGGGTCAGATAGTGGTGGAAATTCTCAGAACTCAAATAATCAGTAAATGTAAAGTATTACATATAAACAATTAAAATTTTGTATCAGTAAATGAAATTAACTCTTAGCATATATTCTTTGCCAAGAGTTAATTTCATTTTTTTATAGTAATGTAATAGATAATAATTAATTTTTAAAATTATAAAAGACAGAAATTATTGCAATCTCTTGTCAATATATTTATCAATAGAAGTTTTTACAACAGCAGCTACAGGTACTGAAAGAAAAACACCTATAAAGCCAAAAAGAGACTGTCCTATTAAAATCGCAGAAATTATCCATATAGCTCCTATTCCAACTTGATTGCCCATAACCTTTGGTTCTATAAAATTTCCATCTAGTTGTTGTAATATAAATATAAATACGATAACCCATATGGTTTTTTGTGGACTGTATAAAATTGTCATAGCTACTGGAGGTATAGCTCCAATAAATGGGCCTAGATAAGGTATTATATTTGCTAAAAATATTATTGAAGCTAAAAATAAAGCATTTTCTATTCGAATGATAAATTGAAATCCTATAAATGCAATTATACCAATAATAAGAGAGTCTAAAATTCTACCAATTAAATAATCATAAAAAATATCATGGGTAGTTCTAAAAAATTCTATAATGTCATCAGCTTTGTTTCGAGCAGTAGAAGAATATAGTAATCTTTTAAATCCTAATGCAATTTTTTCCTTATCATATATAATATATATAGATAATATAAAACCCATTACCATACTAAATAGCATAGATGATATGCTAAGTGTATAGATTAAAAAGTTTTTAGGAATTCTACTAATAAAATTACTAGCTTCTTTTAATGCATTATCTAAGCTATGTTGTATATGAGGAATTAGAGCTTTTAAAAAATCTATGTTTGACATATTTTTTTCTATAAAATTATTTATATAATCAGTGTAGATAGGCATTTCATTTATCAATCTATTTAATGTATTGGCTATTGAAGGAATTAGCAATCTAATACCAAAAGCTAAAATAATACCTATCAATATATAAGATAAAAAAATGGATAAAAGCCTATGTGTTTTAAATTTTATTTCAAAAAGCATTACAAGAGGATTTAAAAGCAAAGCAAGTAAAATAGCTAGTAAAAATGGACTAAAAAAGCTTAACAATCCTTCAATGCTAGATATAAAATCTGCTGGAGTATTAATAAATTTAAAAAATAAAATTCCAATAAACACGACTATTAAATAATATTTTACATTTTCTTTTGAAATAATAATCACTTCCTTAAAATAGTGTTTAATCAGCTATTACATATTAATAGTATGTGAAAAGAAATTACAATTATTTAGGAAAATTAAATAATTTTTTGGCTTGTTTTTAATTAAGGTCTAGTATAGTATAATAATGTAACAAAATTAACATTGATAAAAATATTAAATGACATATAATTTAAGATAAGAAAGGATTATGTATGAGAATTAATAAATATATAGCGTCTTGTGGAATTGCATCTAGAAGAAAAGCAGAAGAAATCATTCTTGAAGGAAGAATAAAGGTAAATGGAAATATAGTAAAAGAACTATCTTTTAATATTGATGAAGAAAAAGATATAGTAGAATTTGATAATAAAGCAGTAAAGCCAAGCGAAAATTATGTCTATATAGTATTGAATAAGCCAGAAGGTTATATAACTACTGTAAAAGATCAGTTTAATAGACCAAGTGTAATAGATATATTAAAAGATGTAAAGGAAAGAGTATATCCAATAGGAAGGTTAGATTATGAAACAAGTGGGCTTTTGATACTTACTAATGATGGAGATTTAACATATAAACTTACTCATCCAAAACATGAAATTAATAAAACTTATGTGGCAAGTGTAAAAGGAATTATAAATAAGGATGAAATAAGAAGTTTTGAAAAAGGACTAAAAATAGAAGATTACACAACGGCACCTGCTAAAATTAGAGTAACTAAAGAAAATAAAGAAAAGAATTATTCAGTATGCGAAATAACAATACATGAAGGAAGAAATAGACAAGTAAGAAAAATGTGTAAGGCTATAAATCATCCAGTTTTAAACTTAAGAAGAATTTCTGTAGGGAAAATAGTATTAAAAGATACAAAAATTGGCGAATATAGATATTTAACAGAAGACGAAATAAAATATTTAAAATCAATAAAATAGCATGAAAATGAAATGAAGTTAATAGCAGGGAGAAATGATATTATGGCATATGCAAAACATTTAACTAAAATTACAGATATAAATAAATTTTATTTAGAAAATATTATTAATAAAGGTGATATAGCAATAGATGCTACCATGGGAAATGGTTATGATACAAAGTATTTGGCTGAAAAGGTTGGAGAGGAAGGCTTTGTATATGCATTTGATATACAAGAAGAAGCTATAAAATCTACAAGAAAAAAATTAGAAAAAGAAGGATATATAGATAGAGTAAAATTAATACTTGATGGTCATGAAAATATAAATAAATATGTAAAAGAAGAAGTTTCATGTGTTTTATTTAATTTAGGATATCTTCCAAGAGCAAAACATCTAATTATAACTAAACCAGATACAACTTTAAAAGCTATAAAGTCTAGCTTAGAAATATTAAAAGAAAATGGAATAATAAGTATTGCTATATATACAGGACATGATGGAGGTCAAGAAGAAAAAGATAGTATATATAATTTTGTAAATAATTTAAATCAAGATGAATTTAATGTTTTAGAATCTAAATTTTTAAATCAAGTCAATAACCCACCACAATTGATTTTAATTGAAAAGAAAAAATCACAATAAACACTAAAAAAAACTTGACAAGATTCTATTAAGAGTTAATATATATATTGTAACCTTTTAAAAATACTTTAAATAATAAGCATATGATAATTTGCTTTCGAAGTAAGAGATATGCTTAAATATGCAGAATAAAATATTTAACTTTTAAATGAGTAAAAATTGAAAATTTTAAAAGAAATATTGAACAAATCTTAAAAAATGCAAGGAAAAATGGTATAATAAATTTAATCGAAAATACTATGTGAAGTATAAGGTACAGAAAAGTTAGAATTTTATGAGTTTAAGAATCTGAGATAAAAACTAAAATAATAAAATTTTTAGAAAAAATAGTAGTAGTCATAAAAAGAAAATAGTTTAGATAACTAAAAGGAGAAAAAAATGGAAGAAACAAATGAAATGAAAGATAGTAAACATTTGATATCAAATATACAATCTCAATATACGAGGTTAAGTAAGGGTCAAAAACTTATAGCACAATATATTTTAAATAATTATGATAAGGTTGCATTCATGACTGCATGCAAATTAGGTGAAACTGTAGGAGTAAGTGAATCTACTGTTGTAAGATTTGCAAATGCTCTAGGCTATAGTGGGTATCCAAAATTACAAGCTGCACTTCAAGAACTCATAAAAAATAAATTAACTACAGTACAAAGAGTTGAAATGGCACATGATTATTCCGATGATTTTGCAATATTGAACAAAGTTTTAAAGAGTGATATAGATAATATAAGATCAACATTAGAAGAAATTGATGAAAAAGCATTTAAAGAAGCTTCTAATAAACTTTTAAAAGCAAGAAAAATATATATACTTGGTATGAGAAGCTCTTTTGTAGTAGCTCAATACCTAGGTTTTTACTTAGATATAATACTTGATAATGTCCATATAATTAGAATGGATATGGGAGATGCTTTTGAACAGATTGTAAGAATAAACGAAGAAGATGTTATAGTTGCAATTAGTTTCCCACGTTATTCAAAAAAATCTTATCAAATTGTCAATTATGCTAAGGAAAAAGGAGCACATGTAATTTCATTAACAGATAGTTTATTTGCACCAGTGGCAGCACTTGCAGACAATACTCTTTTAGTTAAGAGTAATATGGCTTCATTTGTAGATTCACTAGTTCCAGCACTTAGTATTTCAAATGCTCTTGCTATATCTGTTGGAATGAAAGAAAAAGAAGATATTAAACAGCACTTCGATGACTTAGAGCAAATCTGGAAGAGATATTCTGTATATGAGTAAAGCTTGTATATTAATAAGTAGGATTAATTATTAAAAGTCTCAAATATAGCAGTGTTTGAGTAAAAATTCTATAAAAAAACTGACTGACATTTAACTGGCAGTCAGTTTTTTTTAAAATAAGATTTTGCTTAAATTATCAATAAAAAAAGACCCTCAAAAGAGTCTTTTCCGAAAAATCTATATATTATAATATAGTTATATTTTCTGCTTGAGGACCTCTAGCGCCTTTAACTATATCAAAGCTTACTTGTTGACCTTCTTCTAATGATTTAAATCCTGAAGTTTGTATAGCTGAGAAATGAGCAAATACATCATCTCCACCTTCTATTGATATAAACCCAAATCCTTTTTCATTATTAAACCATTTCACTATTCCATTATTCATTTAAAAATACTCCTATTAACCTATATCAAGATATACTTGATTTAATTGTGTATTACCACAAATACTATTGTATCATAGATTAATAGAAATGTCTATTCAATTATATTTTTTAGTTAACATTTTTAGTTATTCTTAATCTTAAAAATATATTTAAGAGCTTTGTATTAATATAAAAGTAGATAAAACTAAAAAGGATTTTCTAGAAAATAAAGCCTATCTAATTATACTTACTTACCAATACCATCACTTGATGTAAGCAATTTTCTACTACATTTTCTCCATACTCTAGTATAAAATCATCTAACTGTGTATCTATAAAATCACAATAATCATATGAACTGCCAATATAAGCAGTTAACATATGTGTACATCTATCCATTTTATCTCTAAACATATATTATTATCCCCCTAAAAAACTTTCATAAAAACAAAAAGAAAATATCTTTTTGGCAACTGGCTGACATAACTCATAATTTAATTTATAAGTCTTAGTCCCTATAGCTTTGCGTCACTAAATTTCTCTAGTTTTGCCGATTTAGTTTTATTCTACAACTACAATAATACATTAGAATGAGTTATTATTCAACATTCTTGTTTGAAAATTAAATGAATTTAGAAATAGTTTACTTAAATTTTTAAATCATATCTAAAATAATTTAGGAGTGCCCTTAAATTTACTTACTTTCATTATAAAGAATACTTATAATAGTATATACATTTTGTAAATAATGAATATGCTAAATATAATTTAAGTGAAACAAGAAGTCAAATGTTAGAAGATGCTAAAAGAGCTGGAATAATGTTTGATGAAAGTTTAAACCCTGATATACGTTCACTAAGAATGACAATACTTTATGGATTAAAAGGAATAAGTGCTTATGGGCATCAGGCTAGAGAGCTTGGATATTATAATAATCAAGTAGATGAATTTTATTTTAGAGCACTATCAGCAATTACAGATGATGATATTTCTTTAGAGAACTTAATAACATTAACACTTAAGACAGGTGATATGAGTGTTGCTGTAATGCAAAAATTAGATGAAGCTAATACTACCATTTATAAAAAACCAGAACCTCATAAGGTAAATGTAAAGATAAAAAAAGGACCTTTTATAATAGTTTCAGGACATGATTTAAAAGATTTAGAAATGTTACTTAAACAAACAGAAGGAAAAGGGATAAATATATATACTCATGGAGAAATGATTCCTTGTCATGGATATCCAGAATTAAATAAATATACTCATTTAGTAGGTAACTTTGGAGGAGTATGGCAAGACCAGGAAGAAATTACTATACCGAGTTTGCTAAACAAGTTCCTAAAGATTGTATAATTTTAACACTTGCATGCGGAAAATATAGATTTAATAAGTTAAACTTTGGAGAAGTAGCTGGGTTTCCTAGGTTGCTAGATGTTGGTCAATGTAATGATGCTTATTCAGCAGTAAGAATAGCTTTAGCTTTAGCTGATGCATTTGATACAGATGTGAATAGTCTTTCTCTTTCAATAATATTATCATGGTATGAGCAAAAAGCTGTAGCAGATTTATTAGCATTATTATCACTAGATATAAAAAATATTTACTTAGGGCCAAGTTTACCAGCATTTATAAGTCCAAATGTACTACAATATTTAGTTGATACATTTAATTTAATACCTATTAGTACACCTGAAAAAGATTTGGCAACATGTCTAAATGTTCCAGCAAAATAGTAAAGACTATAGGTGATAATCAAAAAGAGTGTTTTAGACACTCTTTTCTTAATAATCATCATCTTCTACATATTCAAGTATATCACCTGGTTGGCAATCTAAAGCTTTACAAATTTCATTTAGAGTGGTAAATCTAATAGCTTTTGCTTTACCAGTTTTTAAAATTGATAAATTAGCATTTGTAATATCTATTTTTTCAGCCAAATCTTTAAGTGATATTTTTCTTTTTGCCATCATTACATCTAGATTAACTATAATTGCCATAATATCACCTCTATATCGTTAAATCATTGTCTTCTTTTATTTTTATAGCTTTATTAAATGTTTCAGCAATTACAAAACACATTAGTGCAAATATAAAAGAAATGACCATAAGTGGTGAAATCCCTCCACTATCAGCTCCAAAAACTCTTATATTACTGGTATTCAAACTATAACCATTGATACATTCAATTATAGTATTTATTAATAAGCAATATCCCATTATTTTAAATCTCTTTACATTTTCAAGCATGAAAGGTGAGTATTTAGTACTATTAATTATAAAAGTTAAGCATAAGATAACTATGAAATAGTTAGAAAAATACATTATTCTAACAACTAAAATAAATAATTTTTCAAAGTTAAAATCATATAAAAACATAGGTATCATACACATGAATAGTATACCAGATACACTTAAAATTACTAGTATAAAGTATAAAAATACTGATAGAATGTTGTTGAAAAGTCTTGTAATCATTAAATATCATCTCCTTAATATAATGTATATTATTGATTATAATATATAATTTATTGTTTTTCAATAATAAATTATTGACATAAAATATAAAAATATTATAAAATGTATATAAATAAGAATATTAAGGTGGTAAGTTTATATGAAAAAGAATATAAGTTCTAAAATATTGAATAATATTGTGCTAGTTGGAATAATTTTGACTTTATTATCACTTATTTTAACACCATTAGCACTGACAGCGTATTTTAAAAGTAGTTTGGAAATTACAAATACAAATATGCCAACTATAATGTCAATAGCCATATATATATGTGCTATTCCGTATGTTGTATCATTATTTATGTTAAAAAGATTATGTAAGCTAGTGGCAATAAATAATCCATTTTCAGAAGAGATACCTAAAAACTTAAAAAAAATATCCATCTGTGCATTTAGTGAAATTTTTATATTTAACTTTGTAGTGATAATATTATATTATTGTTATGATATATACTTATATGCAATTACTATAATACCTGTAGTTATAGTATCATTTGTTTCATTATCAATAGGATTTCTAGCTTTAGTTCTATCAATTTTATTCAATAAAGTTATTGAAATAAAAGATGAGAATGATAAAACAATATAATAAACTTATACACTAATATGTTTATTAAAAATATTTTAGGTTGATTTTATTAGATTTAATTTTAATTAACACTATAGCTGTAAAGTATATTAATAATACATAAGAGATTAGATTTTATAGATAATTAGATTTTATTAGTAAAAATAAGTTAAAAGTATACAACACAGAAAGAAAAAATAGTGATAGAATGTTCTATCACTATTTTTTCTTTCTATGTTAATTTGAGTATACAATACTTTTTTCTAGATTAAGAGTTTTAAAAGTATCTTTTATAATAATTAATTTATTGCTTACTTGCTTATTTTAATAATACTAATATAAAGTGAATTGATATAGTAATTGCTCTAATTTATATGAAAACAGTAATGATAAGATTATCTTTACTTAAACAAAGTATTTATCCATTCATTTAATACTTTTAATTGCTCTTGTGTATTAAACCAATGCTCGCCGTTTTCTATAACTGTTAAATTGCAATTAAAATGGTGTGTAAATTTCTCTACCACACTTACTTCTGTAAGTTCATCGTGTTTACCATATAGTATTCTTGTTGTAGTATTCCATTTAGTAATAGGGTGTTTTTTGACATATTGTAGATATTCCCATGAGAGTGTATGACCAAATGAAGTTGGAATAATTAGTTCATGTTTAAGTTGTTCTTCTGATACATTTGCCCAAAGCATCATATTAGAGATAAGCTGTTTCATATCAAGAATTGGAGATACAAAAACACACTCTTCCAGATTCTCATTTTCAAAACTCAACATACTAAACCATGCACCAATACTATTTGCATATAATGAAATTTGATTCCAATTAGATTTTGCATATTTCATTATAGTTAATAGCTCTGGAACAACATTCCATGGGTCAAACGAAATGTTTTCTTCTTTACGTTCTCCATGTTTAGGTAAATCAATACTTAAAACCTGCCATCCATGATTAACAGCAATATTAGCAAAAGTTTCGGCTTCTTCTTTATAACCACATTGTCCGTGTATGTAAATATACAATTTGTTTGAAGGATTTCCCCAAAGAATTGAAGGAATTCCATGAATTTGAAAATATTTCTTTTCCATAAAAATCTCCTCTCAGTTTAATATATAGTATCTATTGATGTATCTATTAAACTATAAAATTATACTGTAATATTCTAATTTAATTATCTATAATACTAACTTAATTAGTTATAATACTAATATAATTAGTATTATATTAAACTAAAATTAAATTGTCAACATTGCATTTAATATAAAGTATTTTATAAGTCTTAATTGTTGACGAAGCTAATTAGATTAGTTAAACTAATAAAGTAATTAATTTTAGTTGAGAGAGGTATAATCATGCGTGTTAGTAGAGATATAGTAATACAGGTAGCATCTGATATAGCTGATAAAGATGGGCTTAACAAGCTTTCTTTAAAAGTTGTTGCAGAAAAACTAAGTATACGTACACCATCTTTGTATAATCATATAGAGAGCTTAGATGATTTATTGAGAGAGATTGCTCATAATGGAATGAGGAAAATGAATAAACAGATGGAGAAAGTTGCTATTGGTGATTCTGGAGATACAGCTATAAAATCTGTAAGTATTGCATATTTTAACTTTATAATTGCTCATCCTGGGGTTTATGAAACAATTCAATGGGCTATTTGGCATGGAAACAGTGAAACATCAGAGATATTTGAAGACTATAAATCGCTATTAGAAAAACTTATTCTTTCTTGTAATTTAAGAACAAAGAATATAGATGAAGTATTAAATTTGTTGATGAGTGTGATTCATGGATACTCAACTTTGCAACTTGGAAAAGCTCTTTTAAATTCAGAAGAAGCTATAAAAGGTCTATCTGACACTATTGATACTGTACTATTAGGTGTTCATAAAAAGTATGACTAAGTATATCACTAAATATTAATGTCTTTGTTAGTAGATTCTTTTAAAGTATATTACTTAAAAATTTAAAGAGAAATAGTGTAATTTTAAAATTTAATCTAAAAGCAAATCAACTTTAAAAACTTTAAGTGGATTTGCTTTTAATATATTTTTTTGTTAAATTAGTTTGCTATTGATAGCTTCATTGGAGTAAAACGTATACCATTGACAATCTGTTCAACATTAGTATCTTTAAATCCTAATTTATGGTAAACTTCAATAGCATAAGGTGATGAATTTACAGTTATTTCAGTTAAATCATCTTTGCTTTCAGTACAATACTTTACGCCTACAGCCATTAATTTTTTTGCAACACCACGTTTGTGATAATTTTTATCTACAAATAACATACATATATGATTTAGGTCTCTGATAGCTAAAACCCCAATTAACTTTTCACAATCAAAACAACCCCAAAAGAAAATAGATTTTTCTTTGACTTTTTCAATAATAGAGTTATATTCTATAAATTCATGGAATGACTCAATTCCCTCAGCACAATAATCTGGAGACTCAAATTCTTCAAATACATTCCAAATTAAATTTAATGCATTTCTAATATCATGCTCTTTTAATTCTCTTATTAGGTACTTTTCATACATTATAAACAACACCTCTATTATTAAAAATTTTCTTATAATTATATACCTTAAATATATTTATTTCAATATAAATTATTTTATTAATTTTTAATTTAAATATGATTAATAAAATAATCTATATACAATATAGTTAGAACATAAAAATTTATTTAATTCTACATACAATTTAATAATAAAAATAAATTTGAAACAATTTAATCTAAAATGAAAATATATATGACATATAAGTGTCATATATATAATAGTACAATAAAGATATACTATATATATGAAAACTATTTTGTAAAGAGAAAAGGAGAGACAATATGCAGATTATAGATATAAATTTAAACAATATTGACAATGAACATATATGTTGTGCAATTACTGAAAAAAAGGGAGAAAACTGTGTTTCTTCTAAAAAATTTTGGATGAAAAGCAATTTTGATAAAGGCCTTGTATTTAAAAGGTTAGATGAAAGAGGTAAAGTTTTTATAGAATATATTCCAGCAGAAAATGCATGGTGTCCTATTACTGCAAATAATTATATGTATATTAATTGTTTCTGGGTATCTGGAAAATTTAAAGGACAAGGATATTCTAATTTATTATTACAAAAATGTATTGATGATGCAAAGTCAAAAGGAAAATATGGTCTAGTTGTACTTTCATCTGAAAAAAAACTACCTTTTTTATCTGATTCTAAGTATCTAAAATATAAAGGATTTTATCTGGCAGATACATCAGAACCTAGTTATGAACTATTGTATTTTCCATTTACTAATAATGTACCTATTCCATGCTTTAAAGATTGTGTAAAACAAAGCAAACCAAAGGAGAATGGGATAGTTTTATATTATAGTAATCAGTGTCCACATACTGCAAAATATGCTCCTATTTTGAAAAAAATTGCGAATGCTAGAGGTATTGAAGTAAATCTTATAAAATTTGAAACAGCAAAAGAAGCACAAAATGCTCCTGCACCATTTACTACATATAGTCTTTTTTTCAATGGGAAATTTATAACTAATGAGATACTTTCTGAGAAAAAAATCGAAAATTTTTTAGATAGTAAAGGTTTTTAAAACTCAATTAAAATAAGATATAAATATTGTAATTTTAAATTGTGATATTTTATAATTTAATGTATTTTAGATGTCTATTAAATTCTAATCTATATACTTAAGGTATCCCATGAACTTACTATTTATTATGATTATTGTGGTATAATGTTGAGTAGATGAAATTTTGTTAAATATTGGAATGTAAATAAAATATATTAAGAGAGGGTAATTATTATGAATAAAAGTATTAACACAAAAATTATATCTGCTGGAATGATTATATCTATGTTAATTACAGGAACTACATATGCGCAAGAAAGCTCAGAAACTAGTAAAGATAATTACAGTATTGATAAAAGTAATATAAGAGTTGAAAATCCAATAGATATACATAATTTGTGTGGCGGATGGGCAAATCTTAGGTTGCCAAACGAAGATGACTTGAAAGTGTTTAATGAAACCAAAGGAACATTGCTAGGTGTTGAATATGAGCCACTTATTGTTTCTACTCAAATTGTAGCTGGAACAAATTATAAATTTATTTGTAAGGCTGAGACAGTTTCAAGTACACCTAAAAAGTATTTAGCAGAGGTTAATATTTTTAAACCTCTTCCTTTTGAAAAAAATAATAAAGCAATAATAAAAAGTATTAATAAAATTAATGAATAAAAATATAATAAATTATAGTAGGGAATTCTCAATGGATATAGTATCTATTTTAACCAATATAGACATAAAGAAGTTGAATGACTTTTATAGTGGAAAAGTAACTCTACATTATGATGAGTTAATACTTATAAATAGTGTCATTATAATGTCATTTGCAGATACATTTAAAACTACTAAGTATAGTCATGATATGATAATTAAGACTCGCAAAAAAGATATTGAGTAGTAAAATTTATAGCCTGCTAGAAAATATAGAACTAATAAATGAAAATTCATGTAATAGACGAGGTTTTATCATATTAAAAAGAAAATCAATAGAAAGACTATTGTTGTGTCTGATTAAGAGTTCTTTGATAACAATTTTAGTCCTTCTCTTAAAAAGGAGAAAAAATGATATTAAAAATAAAAAGATTAACTTTAATTCCACTATCACTTCGTAAACTTGAACTTTGGACTTCCAATAATGCAGAATTAGAAAAGGAATTGGATTGCATTTATTGTGCAGAACCAATGATTGGGTTTTTTTATGATATTGTAAAAAGACAATTAGATATTGCTAAAAAAGATGAAAAAAATATATTGTTTTATACATTTTGGTTTATTATGCTAAATGAAAACCGTACAATTATAGGATTAGCTGATTTTAAAGATGTACCAAATTCTTATGGTGAAATTGAGATTGGTTATGGTCTAGGTGAAGATTATAAAAAACAAGGATATATGACAGAAGCTGTTAAAAAGATATGTAGTTGGGGATTAAGTCAACAAAATGTTTCTTCTGTGATAGCTGAAACTGATGCAGACAATACAGATTCACAAAATGTTTTATTAAGATGTGGTTTTAAGTTATATCGTAACTCAGATACAAAATGGTGGAAATTAACAATCTAGAAAAAATTTCCAAAAGTTTATAAATAATATTGACAAACTACTAAAAATAAATTATTATATAAAACAACAAGAAAAGAAATTGAAATCCTATGAAAAAGAAAGTAGCATAAAAGGATTTGATAGAGAGCTAGGGATGGTGGAAGCCTAGTAATGAATTTTATTGTGAATAGAGCTTTGGAGGAAGTTACCAGAACTAGGAGTATGGTAATTGGTGAGTCTCGCCTTAAGAGATTAGAGTGGGTAAGATTATCTTATCAATTAGAGTGGTAACGCGGGTGTATATTCGTCTCTTGGTCTTTGACCAAGAGGCTTTTTTAATTTTAAATATACATTTGCAAGTACTTTTTAATTTATAAGAATTATTATAATTATAATTTTACCAATAAGAGTGGTACCGCGGAAATTCGCCTCTTAGCATTATCAATGCTAAGGGGCTTTTTATTGTGAGTTAGATAGTTTTAAATTTATATATTATCAAATGATTATCAAATAATAATATTAATCTAAAAAAATAATTCAAAATATTCTTAAAATAATTGTAAAACGGAGGGAATAAAATGAGTAAAATAAAAGCTGGGATTATTGGAGCAACTGGATATGTTGGTGTAGAATTACTAAGATTATTAATAAATCATGAAGAAGTAGAAGTTACAGCTATAGGTTCAAATTCATACATTGGCAAAAATATAGTTGATGTATACCCAAGTATAGGTTATGAAAACAGTATGGTATGTATAGAAAACGAAAAAGTCATTGATATGTGTGATGTTGTATTTACTGCTCTTCCACATGGGGTAAGTGAAAAATTTGCAATAAAAGCAATCGAATCTAAAAAGAAAGTCATAGATTTAGGTGCTGATTTCAGAATAAAAGATGAAGAAATATATAGTGAATGGTATGGGGTATCTTTTATAGATAAAATTTTACACAAAAAAGCTGTATATGGATTAAGTGAGATATATAAAGAAGATATAAAAAATGCTGATATAGTTGCAAATCCAGGATGTTATCCTACTAGTATTTCTTTACCACTGATGCCATTATTAAGCTCTAAGTTAATAAAAAATAATGATATAATAATTGACTCTAAATCAGGTCTCACAGGAGCTGGTAGAGAGTTATCAACAAGTAGTCATTTTACAGAAGTTAATGAGAATATAACTGCATATAAAATAGGAAAACATAGACATACTCCAGAAATAGAACAAAATCTAAGTGAAGCGTATAAAGAAAATGTAGATGTAGTTTTTACACCAAATCTAATTCCAGTAAATAGAGGGATACTATCAACTATATACTGCATAAAAGAAGATAATGTATCTATAGGTGATATACATAAAAAATTGACTGATTATTATGAATATAAAGATTTTGTAGAAATACTCCCATTAGATAAGATAACCTCTTTAAAAAATGTTATATATTCAAATAAATGTGTAATATCAGTACATGAAAATAAAGATACATTAATAATCTGTTCAACTATAGACAATATGATTAAAGGAGCAGCAGGGCAAGCCATACAAAATATGAATATAATGTTTGGAATTGAGGAGACTACAGGATTAAAGCATATTGCACCATCATTTTAGGAATAGAAAAATACTAAACTCATATAAGTAGGAGGATAAAAATGGAGATTATAAAGGGTGGAGTTACAGTTCCAGAAGGGTTTGTTGCTTCAGGAATTCACTGTGGATTGAGAAAAAATAAAGAAAAGAGGGACTTAGCTTTAGTTTATTCAGATATTTTATGTGATGCAGCAGCAGTAGTTACTCAAAATAAAGTTAAAGGAAATCCAGTTTATGTAACACAGGAGCATATTAAAAATGGAAAAGCACAAGCGATTATAGTGAATAGTGCTAATGCTAACACATTTAATGGAAAAGAAGGTCTTATAAATGCATATAAAATGGCTAAATTTACTAGTGAAAAATTAAATGTTAAAGAAGAGGATGTTTTGGTTGCATCTACTGGTGTTATAGGAAAACCATTAAATATAGATTTAATAGAAAAAAATATGGATGAATTAGTGAGTAATCTCAGTAAACAAGGTCATATTGGAGCAAGAGAAGCGATTATGACAACTGACATTATAAAGAAAGAAATAGCAGTAGCAATAATGTATGGAGATAAAAAAATAACTATTGGAGGTATGGCAAAAGGCTCAGGAATGATACATCCTAATATGGCAACAACATTGGGATTTATAACTACGGATGCAAATATCGATAGTGCTCTCTTAAAAGAAGCTCTAAAGAGTGCAGTTGATAAAAGCTTCAATAGAGTTAGTGTAGATGGAGATACAAGTACTAATGATATGGTAATGATTTTGGCAAATGGAAAAGCGAAAAATGAGAGAATGGATGAAAAAGATGAACATTATCAAGTCTTTTTAAGTGCACTTACATATGTTTGTATAGAACTTGCTAAACTTGTTGCTAAAGATGGAGAAGGATGCACAAAATTAATTGAATGCTATATAAATGGAGCACTAAGCGAAGAACATGCAGTAAAGTTAGCAAAAACAGTTATATCTTCTTCCTTGGTAAAGACAGCTGTATTTGGAGCTGATGCAAATTGGGGAAGAATATTGTGTGCTTTAGGTTATGCGGGTGAAGAAATAGATATGGAAAAAGTAGATATTATTTTTGAAAGCATGAAAGGATATATAGAAGTATGTAAACAGGGAAATGGGTTAGATTTTAACGAAGAAAAAGCGAAAAAAATTCTTGAAGATGATGAAATAAGTATATTAGTAGATTTGAACATGGGAAATGCTAGGGGAAATGCATGGGGATGTGATTTAAGTTATGATTATGTAAGAATAAATGGAAGTTATAGAAATTAGGAGGAAATGCTTAATGATTGATATAGAAAAAGCAAATACGCTGATAGAAGCTTTACCATATATAGAAAAGCATCAAGGAAAGACTATTGTAGTTAAGTATGGTGGAAGTGCAATGAAAAAAGATGGTTTAAAAGAGTCTGTTATGGAAGACCTTGTACTTATGAGTTATGTTGGAATCAATATAGTTTTAGTACATGGTGGAGGAGCAGAAATCAATAAAATGCTCGCTAAAGTAGATATAGAAAGTAAATTTGTAAACGGGCTTAGATATACAGATGAAGAAACCATGGAAATTGTAAAAATGGTTTTAGCTGGAAAGGTAAATAAAGATTTGGTAAATAAGATACATATAAAAGGTGGAAGAGCAGTAGGGCTTTGTGGGATAGACAATAATATGATTTTATGTGACCCATATAAAAATTATGAACTAGGATTTGTTGGAGAAATAAAGAAAGTAAATGT
Source organism: Clostridioides sp. ZZV15-6388 (assembly GCF_020657755.1). Classification (NCBI taxonomy): domain Bacteria; kingdom Bacillati; phylum Bacillota; class Clostridia; order Peptostreptococcales; family Peptostreptococcaceae; genus Clostridioides; species Clostridioides sp. ZZV15-6388. The sequence continues at coordinate 30,349 of NZ_JAGWCU010000035.1, forward strand.
TGAACTTATAGAATCTTGTTTAAAATCAGGATATATTTCAGTAATTGCAACTATTGGAGTTGGAGATGATGGAGAGACTTATAATATAAATGGAGATACAGCAGCATCAGCTATAGCTAAAGAATTAAATGCAGATAAGTTGATACTTCTTACTGATGTGCCAGGTCTTTTAAGAGATCCAGATGAAGAAAAGTCATTGATAACAGAAGTTATACTAGAGGATGTTGATAAGCTATTTGATGAAGGTATAATTACTGGTGGCATGATACCTAAAATACATGGATGTGTAGACGCTTTGAATAATGGGGTAAATAGAGTTCATATTTTAGATGGAAGAGTTCCCCATTCTATAATAACAGAGTTATTTACTGATAGTGGGATAGGTACATTAATAAGAAAAGAAAATGAATAAGAAGATACGTTAAATATAAAGAAGATTATAAACTTAAGTGAGGATGATAAAAATGAATATAAATAACAATAGTATAGTTTCAAAATGGGAGGAATATTTCATAAATACATATAGCCAACCTGATTTTATTATAGACTATGGCGAAGGTAGTTGCTTTTTTGATACTAAAGGCAATAAATATATAGATTTTACAAGCGGATATGGAGTATCCTCTCTTGGATATAGTAATAATAATCTAAAAACTGCCTTAAAGAACCAAGTGGACAAATTATTACATACATCAAACTTATATTTCAATGGTCCAGTATTGTCTGTAGGAGAAAAAATAATTAATACAAGTGGATTGGATAAAGTATATTTTTGCAACTCTGGAACAGAAGCAAATGAAACTGCTTTTAAAATAGCAAGAAAGTATAGTAGTGATAAATATGGTGAGGGAAGAGGGACAATTATAAGTTTAAAGGATTCTTTTCATGGTAGAACAATGATGTCTTTGATGGCAACTGGCATGGATAAGTATCATAAATATTTTTATCCACTTCCCAAAGGCTTTAAATATGTAGAAAAAAACGATATTGAAGATTTTAAAAATAATATTGATTCAACTGTTTGTGCAGTAATTCTTGAAGCAGTTCAAGGCGAAGGTGGAGTTAATGTTCTTGAAAAAGATTATATTTTAGAACTTGTAAAAATATGTAAAGAAAAAGACATAGCAGTAATTTTTGATGAAGTTCAATGTGGTATAGCAAGAACAGGTAAACTGTTTGGATATGAATATTTTGATGTAAAACCAGATATTGTTACAATTGCAAAAGGTTTAGGAGCAGGAATACCAATAGGAGGAGTATTAGTAAATGAAAAATTTTCAAAAGTTTTAGGTAAAGGAGATCAAGGTACAACATTTGGAGGTAATTTATTAGCTATGGTGGCAGCTTCTGTTGTGTTAGATGAAATATCTAAAGAAGGATTTTATGAAGATGTATTAGAAAAAGGGGATTATATAAGAAAATCTATTGAAAATTTTAATAGTACAATCGTAGTAAAAACAAAAGGTATGGGCTTGATGATAGGAGTAGAAACTACTATTGAATCTAACATTATAGAAGAAAAAGCTAGAAAAAAAGGATTACTTGTTTTGACTGCTGGAAAGAATGTACTTAGATTTTTACCGCCTTTAACAATTAGCTATAAGGAGATAAATGAAGCTCTTGAAATTTTAAAAGATATACTACTAGAAGTTAATTAAGCTTTTAGAAGATATATTATTAGAATAAGAATGAAGGCATATAAAAATATATGAAACTAAAGATTGAGTAGCATTTAAATAAATTTACAAAAAGGGGAAAATCAATATGAATAATATAAGTTTAAAAGGAAAGAGTTTTTTAACATTAAAGGATTTCACTAAAGAGGAAATTAGATATTTATTAACTCTATCTAGTTATTTAAAAACTAAGAAGAAGGTTGGTATAAAAGGAGATTTATTGCAAGGCAAAAACATAGCATTATTGTTTGAGAAGACATCAACAAGAACTAGATGTTCGTTTGAGGTAGCTGCTCATGATGAAGGTGCTCATGTAACTTACCTAGGTCCCAATGACTGTCATATGGGTAAAAAAGAATCTGTATCTGATACAGCAAAAGTTTTAGGAAGATTTTATGATGGTATAGAATTTAGAGGATTTAAACAGGAAACTGTTGAAAGTTTAGCAAAATACTCTGGAGTACCTGTTTGGAATGGCCTTACAGATGAATATCATCCAACTCAAATACTTGCAGATTTTCTAACAGTAACTGAAAATGTAGATAAAGATTTAAATAAAGTTAAATTTGTGTATGTTGGGGATGCTAGAAATAATATGGGTAACTCGTTGATGATAGGATGTGCTAAATTGGGAATTCATTTTGTAGCACTTGCTCCTAAAGAGCTTTGGCCAAATGAAAAGTTAGTTGAAGATATGAGAGAGATATCTAAAAAGTCTAAAGGAGATATATTGTTAACTGAAAATATTGATGATGTAAAAGGTGCTGATGTTATATATACAGATGTATGGGTTTCTATGGGAGAAGAAGAACAATATGAAGCGAGAATAAATCAACTTAAAGATTATCAAGTGAATATGGATATGATAAAGAAAACTGAAAATGAAAATGTTATATTTTTACATTGTCTTCCAGCTTTTCATGATTTAGAAACTAAAGTTGGTCAAGAAATTTATGAAAAGTTTGGATTATCAGAATTAGAAGTTACTGACGAGGTATTTAATTCCAAGTATTCAAAAGTATTTGAAGAGGCAGAAAATAGAATGCATACTATAAAGGCTATTATGGTTTCTACTATGACTGATGTAAATATGAATAATAATTTAATATAAATATTTTTTAATCTAGGTTTATGTTTTGATAAAAGTGATAAATATTCTAAATATATTATTAAAAATCCTCATTATATGTTAAAATAACTTATGTATCAACAAATTAAGAGGGAGGATTTGAGATATGAAAAAAATCATATTACTTTTAACAACTTTTTTATTAGCAATATCTTTGACAGCATGTTCAAGTGCAAAACCAGAAGATACAATCAATAATTTTTTTAGTAGTGCAAAGAAATTTGACTTTGAAGGTATGAACAAAGTTATGGAAAATAATGATGAAAAATATAAGGATATACTAAAAGAATTAGAAACAGAAGACCCAAGTGCACAGTATGTTTTAGATTATCTAAAAAATAATGCATCTAAAATAACATACACAATAAAAGACAGTGAGATTAAAAATAATAATGCAAAAATTCAAGTAGAGTGTAAGTTTGTAGATTCAACACCATTACTTAAAGAAATAATAGCTGAAGCATTTACAAAGATGCTTGGCATGAGTTTTTCAGGTCAAGATTTAACAGATGAGAAAACAACTGAAATGTTAGTGTCAATCATGAAAGAAAAGCAAAAAAGTGTTGAAGAAACTTTTGTAACAAAAACTGTAGAGTTTGAATGTACTAAGAAAGATAATAAGTGGATAATAAGTTCAGCTAATGATGCTCTGGCTGATGTATTATTATCTAATCTTGTTACAGCAGGAGAAGAATTTTCTAACTCTATGAGTTAAGTTGAATATTAAATTAGAAATATAATAAAAAATGAATATATAATATTTATAAGGGATATCAGTTTTGGTATCCTTTATGTTTTTTAAGGTAAATAAATAAAAATCAATAGAAATATTAAAAATAATTTGAATGTTTATTTCCACTATTAGAAAGATATCTATTGTATAATATATATGATTTAAAATGAGCTAATTATGAATAGAATGTATAATTATAAGTAAGGTATATAGCTAATGGAAATGATAGATTTGATACTCTTGATGGGATATCAACTTTTATATATAAATAGAATTAGAAGGTAGCAATTATGGTTAGTTGCTACCTTCTTCATGTTTATTTTCATTTTTTTTAATACATCAGAATAGAGAGTATTATCATAAAATTATCTTAGATTAAGATTATCTAGTATTTTTAAAAATATTTTTACCGCAATATCTAAATCATTCACAGTAACATTTTCATTAGGATTATGACTTATACCTTCAGTACATCTTATAAATACCATACCTATATCAGTTATATTATCCATTTCTTGAGCATCATGACCAGCGCCACTATAAATATAAAATGGGTTGAGATTTAAATCTACAAAACTTTTTTCTATAACTTTTGTTATTTTATCAGAACATGGTACAGGAACATTTTCAAAAGAGAGTTCACTTGTATAGTTAAGTTTTCTATTTTGACATATACGAGTTATTTCATCAAATATTTTTATTACTGAAATATCAAGAATTTCTTGTGAACATGAGCGTACGTCAAGAGTAAAATCAACTCTTTCAGGAACTACATTTGATGATGATGGATAAAAATTCATCTTTCCAATTGTAGCAACTAAATCAGGAGTTATCTTAGCTATATTTTCAATTGCTAATACACATTCACAAGCACAACATCCAGCATCAAATCGCATATCCATTGGTAATGTTCCAGCATGACCAGATTTGCCATTTACTGATATTTTAAAACTCTTAAATCCTGTAATACTTGAAACAATCCCAGCAGGAAGAGAGTTGTTTTCTAAGACAGGCCCTTGTTCGATATGGAATTCTAAATAAGCATCAATATCTTTTCTAGGGTGTAAATTTATTAAATTTTTAGTATCAAATCCAAATTTTGTCACAGCTTCTTCAAGTGTAATTCCATTTTCATCAACAGATTTGAGTAGCTCCTTTTTAAAAGTACCAGCAAAAACTTTACTTCCCATTAGAGATGTTTCAAATCTTGTACCTTCTTCCTCAGCAAATGCAACTACTTTAACATTAAATGGGTAAGATTTATTATTATTTATAGCTTCCTCAAGTCCAATTAGAGGAACAATTATTCCTAGCATTCCATCAAATATACCTCCGCATTTTACACTATCTTGATGAGATGCAACTACTAATGTAGGTGCGTTTAAGAAAGTAGATTTATATGTACCTATAACATTTCCAATATCATCAATTTCAACATCAAGATTCAAACCTTTCATCCAAGAACTTATTAATTCAATCGATTTTTTATGCTCATCAGTTAATATAAGTCTTGTAAGACCTGTTGTTGTTGAACTTATTTTTCCTAATGTTTGTAAATAATCCATACATCTTTGTCCTAACATATGTACCCTCCTAAAAATATAATTGTCAACTAAATTTATCAGATAATTATATTATATCAGTATATTTGGAAAATAATAGGATGTTATTAAACAAATAAATAATAAAAAAATAAAAAGCCTAGTAGAAATAAAAAATAAAAATACCATCAACTTTTACCTCGATAGTATTTTTATAAAATTATTTAAACATAAAAACTGGTGTTAATATATTTTATACTTCTTTTTTACAATAAATTTTTGTAGAAATAAAATATGAAATTACAAACAAAAAAATAGCAATAAATGGAAGAGAATAAACTAAAGTATTAAGTATAATCTCAATAGAGATACTTGAATTAAATCTTTCCAAAAGGCTTTTAAATCCTAATAATACAGCAGTAGGAAGTAAAAAGCATGCAATCATTAATAAACGAGCTTTTTCTGTACCAAATTTATAAATAAGTGGTAAAATAAGGCTGGCAAAACATATTGAAATTGATAAAATTAATCCTGTAATAACTAAAGTCTCATCTAAAACAAGTGTATTTTTAAAATATCCAATAACGATGCTAATAATAAGTGAGAAAAATACGCCTATAAAGCTAAATATTAACATAGTTAAATATTTACTTAATACAATAGCATTACGTTTGATAGGCATTGTAAGTACATAGCTATCCCATTTATTTAAATCATCATATGAAAATGTTGAGACAATCATTGTTGTACATAAAACTATAATAACACCCATAAAACTATTGTTATTTCCATCTCCCACAGAAGATATATATCCAAATACAATCATAAATAAAATCATAATTTTTATATTGCCTTTTAAATTAAGTAAGTCTTTTAAAATTAGTCCCTTCACTATTTATCACCTCTCACATAAAATAACATAATTTCTTCAATTGTTGTATTGTCAACTATAAGATTTGGATGTTTTGTAATAAATTTGTACTTGTCTTTAAGTAGTACTTCATATCCAAACTGGCTTTTACGATAATATGAATAATCTTCATTTGTAAGTTTAGCAAAATCATTAGAACTACATTTTAAGATACCCATAGTATCGATTAATTCATCTTTGCTTTCGCTAAATATAATTTTTCCCTTATGTATAAATGTAATATAATCTGCTATTTTATCCAAATCACTTGTAATATGTGAAGATAAAATAATAGAATGTTCTTCATCCTGTATAAAATCTAAGAATATATCCAATATTTCTTCTCTTACAATAGGGTCAAGTGAACTAGTTGCTTCATCTAATATTAATAACTTTGGTTTATGAGATAAAGCTACAGCAATACTAAGTTTCATTTTATTACCTTTTGAAAATTCTTTAATTAGTTTATTATTTGGAACTCTTAATTTTTTTAAATATTCTTTAAATAGTGTATCATCCCAGTTTTTATAGATATGGCTCATAATTTTTGAGATATTATTTGTATTTAAATTCTCATGAAAGTTGCTTCCTTCAAATACCACACCAATTTGTTCTTTGATTTCTTTTTCATTTTTTATGTTATCAAGACCAAAAATTTCGATATTTCCACTATCATAAGATATTAAATTTAAAATTGATTTTAATGTAGTAGTTTTTCCTGCACCATTTTCACCTACAAATCCCATTATAGAGCCTTTTGGTACTGAAAAAGATACATCTTGTAATGCAAAATTTTTGTAAGCTTTGTTTAGGTTTTTTATAGTTATTGCGTCCATAATTATCATTCTCCCTTATATAATAAAAGTAAAATATCTTTTAACTCATCATATGTAATACCACTACTTTGAGCTGTATCAACTGCTTTTTGTAGGTATTCTTCAATTAAACGAAGTTGTTCTTCTTTAACAAAATCCATATTTTTGCCAGATACGAAACTACCTTTACCAGTAACTGTTTCAATAAATCCATCATGTTCTAAATCGCTATATGCTCGCTTTGTAGTAATTACACTTATTCTAAGTTCTTTTGCTAATAATCTCATACTTGGAAGAGCAGTACCTTCTGGCAACTCTCCACTTATAATCATACTTTTAATTTGTGTAGTAATTTGTTCGTATATTGGCTTGCCACTTGAATTACTAATAACTATATTCAATTAGACACCTCCTTAAATTGTATATATAGTATATATACATTATATAAATATATGTATACTATGTCAAGTAAGCCTACAAAAAAAATAATTGGAAATATTATGCATTCAATAGTTTTACTTTATAGAAAGACTATTTTATTGAGCATATTAAAATTTTTTAAAAAAATTTACAAATATTATTCGAAAATCTTACCAATAAATTGAAAATGCTAATTTTAAGAAATAATAAAGTTTAGCTTCTGGCTAAATAAAAGTTTACTTTATAGATAAACTTTTGCTGTTTTTGTTTTTGACATACATATTTTTTTGTAATATATTTATATTATCAATTAGAGATAAGGAGAGTGAGAAGAGATATTTAATTTAGAGAAGGCATTAAAAAAAGATTTAAATCAAGAATATACAGAGAGTAGAAATTTGATTATGAACAAAAGTAAATATATGAATGTTTGCTTTAAAAATTATATCAAAGTGGCAGAAGGAATGTATACTAAGAGAGATTTAATTCCAATAAAATTAATAAATTCTATGGATAAAAATAATAAGATTAGAAAAACATTACATGAATTATCTTGTGAATTTGAATATCCAAAGACTTCCTTGTCTTCATTGTTTACAGAACTAAAAAAATTAGATTTTTTACAGAGAGTAAAAAATGGTGAATATATGATAAATCCACATATAGCATATAAAGGAAATAGAGCTGATAAAGAAAGTTTATTAGAAGAATATAATCAGATAAAAAGACCTAATAAGGTTAGTAAATAAGGAAGAAGGTTTTTATATGAGTTTAAAACTTGATAGAAATGTTCTACAGTGGTTTGATTATGTATTTGAAAATGAAGAAACTAGTTTGAGACATTATAATTTTGAATGTACATTAAAAGAGATTAGCCCCACTAGTTTAAACAAAGTAGCATTTATATTAGAAAAAAATAATTCTGAATACTGGAAGTTGTATTTTGAAATACCAGCCGAAGTTACTTTGAAACTTAGACAAAACATTCATCCTTTATTTAGAGAGTATATATACGAACAAATATCACTGTATAACGAC
>NZ_JAGWCU010000036.1:0-35150 GCF_020657755.1 Clostridioides sp. ZZV15-6388
AGCCAGGATCAAACTCTCAAATAAAAGTTTATCAGGCTCAGATACTATTGTTATCAAAATATCTGGCTTTATGGTTTGTTTCTTGTTTTATAAATTAACCTACTGTTTAATTTTCAAAGTTCATTTTGCTCTCTTTCGAGTACAGTAATAATAATATCACCTTTTAAATAACAAGTCAATACATTTTTTTATGTTTTTTTACATTTTTTCTATTCTTTTGTAAAAAACAAATTTATCTTGTTACACATTCATGTAGAATCAATACTTATTTTGTTTCTACTTTATTATCTATTAATTGTAAGTTATAACTTCTAATAACTTCTATCAGTAGTTCTGCATATATACGATTCCCACTTTTGTCTTCAGCTGTACTATATCCAGCATCTTCTAATGCTTGTGCTTGACTAATATAGTCTTTTGCTTCAAACAATCCATTTTTTCTATACCTTTTATTATTCACTAAAAATAAACCATGGTCTTTTACAGAGTCCTCCAGTGAACCATATGACCTAAAGCTTGCTACAATCTTTTCATTATAATGTTCAGAAGTTGAAATTGCTACACTTTTTCCCTTCCATGCTTTATCTGCCTTTATACCAAATAAATTATTACTTTGCTTTGTAAGTTTAGAATTACCCCACCCAGATTCTAATATTGCTTGTCCAATTGTTATAGATGGTAATATGCCATAATCGATATACTCTCTTATAGCTGAGTCTTCTAATTTCTTTATAAACTTAATTTTTTCATCACTATCTTTTAATTCTTTATTTCCAAGATACGTATATTCTAAATCCTTCATGTATTTTTTTGCTCTACTTTTTTGAGAAGTGTCAAATTTCAATTCATTCAATACTTTATTAAACTTTTTTACCTTGTATACCTTTTCTCCTTTATCATTTTTGTCTTCTACTATAAATTTTTCACCGACATTTAATGTATCTTTCTTTTTTATATTACTTAAATCTTCATCATATATTACCATGTCTATAGCAAGTAGCTCCTTCCAGCTTAATTGAACTTTTCCGCCCCCTGCTTCATCAGCTACATCCATATAGTATTCAATTTTAGTAGTCTTTATATCTCTTACCTTGTATAAGTCTTCAAAATATTTTGTTATATTAAAAACAGCTATTATACTTGCTATTATGAATACAGTAATAAATATCTTCTTAAATACAAGCTTTAATCTTCTTATAGTTTTATTTTTGCCTAAATTTTTTATACATTTTCTAGCCATATTATTCCCCCTTGCTAATTGTATTCCTTATCTTATCATAATTTTTATATTAAGTGGTTATATTTTAATTCTATCTTATATATAAAATTTAAATTAAGCTAATAAAAGCTAATTTAAGTATCTTCAATTAAATTTTTTCACTATTACATCCACTATATACTTACTTGCATTTCCATCCCCATATGGATTAGACGCTTTACTCATTTGAATATAATTATTTCTATTTGTTAATAATTGTTTTACAGAATTATATATATCTTCTTCATTTGTACCTATTAATTTAAGTGTTTTTGCTTCAACACCTTCTATTCTTTCTGTCTTTTTTCTTAACACAAGTACTGGTTTTCCTAGTGATGGAGCTTCCTCTTGTATTCCTCCACTATCAGTCATTATCATATAGGATTTGTTTAAAAAATTATGAAAATCAACTACTTCCAAAGGCTCGATAATGTGAATTTTTTTAGAATTTTTCCCAAATACTTCACTAGCTATACTACGTATTTCAGGATTTAAATGTATGGGATATACTACCTGTACATCTTCAAATTCATCTACTATTCGTTTTACAGCTCTAAATATATTTCTCATGGGTTCTCCTAAGTTTTCTCTCCTATGAGAAGTCAATAAAATCATTCTGTCATCACCAAGCTTATCTATTATAGGATGAGTATAATTTTCTCTTATTGTCATCTTTAATGCATCAATTGCAGTATTACCTGTTACAAAGATATTGTTTTCAGACTTTCCTTCTGAAATTAAGTTTTGTTTTGCCAAACTAGTAGGGGCAAAGTGTATATCAGCAATAATTCCTGTAAGCTGTCTATTTAGCTCTTCTGGAAATGGAGAATATTTATCATAAGTTCTAAGTCCTGCTTCTATATGACCCACTAAAATTTTACTATAAAATGCAGTTAAACTAGTAGCTAGAGTTGTCGTTGTATCTCCATGTACTAAGATTACGTCTGGCTTTTCTTTATCTATAATCATGGGAAGTTCATTTAAAACTTTACATGTTATATCATTTAAACTTTGCCCTTTTTTCATTATGTCTAAATCATAGTCTACATTTATATTGAAAGTTTCTATAACCTGGTCAAGCATTTCTCTATGTTGTGCTGTCACACACACAATACTGTTTATATGCTCTCTTTTTTCAAGTTCCTTAATTAAAGGAGCTACTTTGATAGCTTCAGGTCTAGTTCCAAATACAGTCATAACCTTGATGTCATCCATTTATATCTCTCCTAATCAACTATTTATATACTATAATTGTCTATTTATATAACAAGTTTATTTATACCAAGATTTAATAATCTTTATACTCTCTTTTGATGGATAAAAGTTTTTTTCTTCATCAATTTTACCTACACAAAACACAGAAAAACCATTTATCCAATCTTCTTTTTCAAAAACTCGCCTATATGCTTCAAAGCATCTTGCTTGTTCTTCATCATTTATAATTTCTGAAGGAACATGATTCCATGGTTGAGAGCTTGCATTTTCTCTATTTGAAAAACCTAATTCTCCAAAAAATATCGGTTTACGATGAACCTTATAAAGATTATATAGTTCTTCTTTTATATTTTGTCCTCTATTATTTACAGTAGATGAATGCAAAGCAGAAACCAATTCATCAACTGTATTGACAGATTTATCACTTAACTCAAAATACGCTGCTATGGATATAAAGTCTAACTTATCAAAAAAATTATTATTTAGTTTTTGTTCATAAGATAATTTACTATTTAAATCACCTTTTCTCGTATACCACCAATTAGTTCTATATGTTACAAGACCATCAAATTTTGATTGTACAAAATCTATTATTTCACCCCAATTTTGTTGATATTCTTCTAAGTATACAAAATTAGAGCCTACATTTAAAACCTTTACATTCAATGGATTTGCTACATCTTCTATAAGTTCATTTAATACAGTATTTTGCCAGTTATAAAAAAATCTTTTTTTATTCATAGGATTCCAATCGGTCTCATATAACTCTCCATTTTTTATCCATGGATATGCTTCTAATATTGTGGAAATACCCTTCTTATTTAATTTTTTTATTAGTTTAATTGCCTTTTTTTTGCTATTATTATCTATTGACATGATATCAGAATTAATATCATCCACATTTATAACTATAGGTACATTTATTGTATTCAATCCTAGCTTATCTATATCCTTCATAACTTGATTTATTTCATAATCTATAGATAAATTGGCTGATTTAATCTTGCCCTCATACTGACTATTTACTAAACTTCTATTTTTTAATTCAACATTTACAAAATAAATTATAAATATAAAAGTTAAAATAATTCCTAAGATTAAAATATTTTTCTTAAATTTAAATTTGTTTACATTTTTATTCAAATCATATACCTCATTTTAAAATAATAAGTTTACTGTATTATCTTCTTTTATATTTCTTAATAAATAACATTGATAGAATTACAGCTACAACTATAACAATAAAAGAAACAACAAAAAAAACTTTAGCTGTTTTACTTATATTCAATTCTCTACTCGAATCTTTTATTTCTTTATTTATTTTTGTATTATACGTTAAATCTTTTACTTCTCCATATTCATCAATTGTTAATGTATCTCCTTTTAAATCATTCACTTGACTTTTATTTAATAAATAATCCATTCCTAAATATAAATTTTTTTCATCTATTGAACTTATTACCATAATATTTTTTTGATTATTGTAAGGTGATTTTATCAATTGTATTGATGAAATATTTTTACCATAATCGTCAATAAAGCTTACCTTATCATTTGATAAAAAGTTAGAATAGTTTTTATTGAACTTTATATTTAAGTTGCTATTTATCATCTTTATAACAGAGTTGTTAAGTGGTACTCCAAAAACTATAATATTCGTATCTTTATATTTATTGCTAAACTCTTTACCTCTAATTACATTTATGTTTCCCTCATGCGAATTCATATTTGCACCTAAATTAACACCTAGTTTGGACATCCATGTCATTGCTTGGGACCCTGAATAATCTGGCATTATCACAGTTAAATCATTAAACTTATCATTCTTAACAAATGGATATGGATAACTTTCAAAACTCAGTGACTGATTCTCTTTTGTTGATAGTTCCAAATAAGAGCTATTTAAAACATATGCCCAAGGATTATTACTTTCTCTTGTAACACAATTTAAATTTTTTATACTTAAATTAAACACCAGCTTAACTTGATAATAGTTTTTATTATCTATATCTTTAGGTATTTTTAATTCTAGTTTGTCATTATCTGAATATGCCCTATCTAATTTTTTACTTCCTACGACAACATCATTTATATACACTGTAACTAATGATTTGTCAAAATCCAAATTATCAGAATATCTTAAATTTAAAACAATCTTTGAACCATTATCTAACTTTCTACCTTTTGGTATTCTAACATCAAATAAAGCTTGTTGATTAAATGCACCTTCCAACAAAATATCTGTATATCCTAGGTCTTCTAAAGTCATATGACCTAAATTTAATTCTTGTTCACCAGCAGTCTTTATATTAGTATCTTTATTTACAAGTATTGATGATGATAAAATTTGATTAGAAAGTCTATTGTCTATCAATAAATTTGATGCTTTTATTAAATCTTCTTCATTACTACCTATTACTACTAACATCTTCTTATTATTGTTATATGGAGAATTTATCTGTTTAATTATACAATTTGAAGATAATAAAGTTTGTTCCTTTGCACTTAGAATATTTAAAATTTCTTCTGCCGTATTTTCAGGTTTACCAATGTATATAATGTTATCATCTGACCAGTTTTTCATTTCTGAATATAATTTAACATCAAACTGTAACTTATCGTTCTGTGTTATTTTTCCAAATTCTGATGCTAAATTAAACACAGCTGTAGATTCACCCCTACTCATATTATCTGGAACTACTAAAGTTGTATCTAATTTAAAATTTTCTTCAATTTCTATATATGGATATGGATACTCATTTATTGAATTGCCCAATTTTTTCTGTTTGTATCTAATTGATGTATAAGATTCCTTATGAATAACCATCCAGTTTCCAGTGTTAGAATCATCTTGACATATTTTATCAGATATTGTTTTATATGCTTTTACTTTTATTTCATTATATCCTTGTATTATATATTCTTTTGGTATTAATACTTTTAGTGTATCTTTATAATCTTTTTTGGCATTTAGTTTAATTGATTTTATTGGTACATTATTTATTAAGATAGTTAAACTTGAAACATCTCCATTTAATATTTGACTCTTACTAAAATTAAGATTAAATAACACTTCCTCAACGTTCCAATTTTTGTTTACTTCAAAAAAAGTACTATTGCTCCCTATAACTCCATCAATAGTTACATCTCTTTCAAACTTATAATTTTTGACTTTAGTTTCATCAGCTTTTACTTCATCTACAAATGCGATATTTGAAAAAAACAATACTAAAGATACAATTAATACAACAAATTTTTTCATGTTAATACCTCCTGTACATGAATTAAAATCTTTCCGTTTTATACCATTTGACCTCTCTTTTTAAAATTATATCTTTTAAATACTCTACCATTCCTTTTATAGCAACAAATAGCCATAGTTGAGAATATGTAAAATACATAAGTGCTACTATAAATATATTCTCGATTGTAGCCTCACCTTTTTCTATAGTTAAGCTTATACTCACTTCTATGATAAATAAAATGTACGATAGTATCCATATTATGATAAAGTTGATTGGAATAGAAATCTCTATTAATTTAAGTACACTTAAGACAAATAAAATATCTGAGATAATAACAGATGTTAAAAATAGAAAATATACAGAAAAAAAGTAGGTTATATCAAATACAATTTTATTTTTCCCTTGTTTAAATATATTTTTTATATATTTCATTAAAACGTATATATTCCCTTTTGCCCATCTAGTCCTTTGCTTTATCCAAACTTTAATAGTTTCTGGTTCCTGCTCCCATGTTATTGACTGTGGCACAAGTTTTATCTTATATCCTAACTTATATATTCTAAAGCTAATTTCTGTATCTTCTGCAATTGCTTTGCTATCCCATCCCCCAATTTCTTCTATAATACTTTTTCTCAATATAAAGTTAGTTCCTGGTATTGTACATAAATTAAATAATTGCCATCTACCAGCTTGAGACATCCATTGAAAGCTTAAAGTTTCTATATTTATAAATTTCGTCAATAGATTTTTACTTTTATTTCTGGTTCTAAACTTTCCAATAACAGCACCTAATTCATCATCTAGAACTATTGTTTGTATTAAATACCTAAGTGCATCTCTATCTGGAGTATTATCTGCATCATAGACTGCTATAAACTCTCCTTTTGAAATTTTATATCCAATATTTAATGCATTTGATTTTCCCTTACCTCCAGTTATGCTATCTGTATTTATAATAGTAAAATTATAATTTTTATATTTATTCTTTATGCTTTCTAAAATTTCTCTACTATTATCAGAAGAATTGTCATTTATCACAATAAGTTCCATTTTATCTTTAGGATAATTAAGTAGTAGTAAAGATTCCACAGTCCTACCTATTACCTTGGCTTCATTATGAGCAGGAACAAGTATTGATACCATTGGATATCTATCAATTTTTTTTATTTTTTTATCAAAGTTCCTAAAATAAAATAAATACCCTCCCATAGCTAAAACTATATTTATAAGTAGTAAAGACCATATACTAAATAAACTAAATATAAATAGATACTCTGATACATTTAATCCTCTCATAAAATTCTCCTAAAATCTTTTTAAATCTTAGAACTTAATCTAAAATTTTTTATTTTAAAAATTTCTTTTTGTCTATTTTTTTAAAATACATAAATATAATTATAAAAACTAAAACACTTATGGATACTATTGATATTAAGATTTTGCTGATTTTAGATATAGATTTAAACCTAGTTTCATCTTCTTTATTTTTTTCTAAATTTCTATCATAGTTAACTTTAATTTCATTACCATCATTTCTTATTTGTATCTCATCAACCTTTACCCAATTATCAAAATCTCTTAAATCCATAAACTCTATATTTTGTTTTTCTAGGTATTCTATTGTATCTTTCAAATATTTTATATCTAAATACGAATGAAAGAAAAAACCTCCACTAAAGCCTCTGACAATAGATACTGTATCTAAATTTTCTTTTATGTTTTGAAAAGTGAACTTATCCTCTGGGTCTATATATCCCAAATTCTCAGGTATAAATATATTAAACTCTTCTGTATCCCTAATAACATAGGGATATGTATTTGTGCTAAATTTTTTATCATTATTTTGATGTTGTCCTATATAAGTAGAAAAATATTTTTTTAATTCTTTATATCCTTCATATTCTATTGCATAATGAGGAGCTTCAAATGCAAGAGGATAAATCCCATTTTCTATACATATTCTAAGCCCTTTTAAAACTCTATCTTTCACAAAAATTGTCATATTTTCTTTTAATGGAGCATCTTTTTCCCCATCCCAAAATTCATATCCTTCTCCAGAAATTTCTTCATTTTTATATTGATGAGTGTATCCATGTAATATCACTGTACCACCCTTATCTTGCATGTATTTTACTGCTTTAACAATCTCAGGGCTTTCTGATAAAGTAGTTATTTTATGATTTTTAGGATTTACATAAGCTGGTATTAAAGCAATTGTAAATGGTATATTCTTATTGCTTAAATAATCAGCTATTTTTATTAATTCTTTTGGTTCTCTAAATGCATGTACATCTTCTATTCTTACAAATATGCGACCCTTATTGAATGTTTCAATATCAAACACATCATTTAGTGAATCACAAAATATATAAAATAAAACACCATCTAAATCCAACTTTGACACATAGAAAAGATTTTTGTCATTTACAATATACGGATATTCATTTACTGTATCACTAATAGTTCCTATAATTTTATTGCTTTTATCTGTTGATTTTACAATATTAAATAAATGGTGTTCATCTAAGTTATACTCTTTACCTTTATAGGTTACACTGTTTATATTATTTGTTTTTTTTACATATTCTAAATTATATTTCTTATATTCCAACAGATTTTCTATACCATACCCTAACCAACAGATGACTCCTTTATAGGAATCTAATGAATTAATTAAGATGTTAGTTTTTTCATCATTAATATATGAATTTTCATTTATCCCTATAATGAATATATGACTATAATAAGTTTTATTTATCTCATTATCATAGTTGCTTAATTTTAATAACTCGATATTTGAGCTAAATCTACCTAATAGAGTTCTTACAATTTTCAATATATCTCGATTGTAAGATGTTTCTTTCTTAGAATCATAGATAACCAATACCTTGTTTGTATTAGAATAAGTTTCTAGTGCATATGAGTGTATATTAAAATTTGACATTATCAATACTATTAAAAGCACAATTAATACTTTAGATAAATTTTTATTGTAAGTTTTAAACATCATACTGCAATTCCTCTTCAACCATATTCTTAAAATTTATACTATCTCCAAAAGTATCTCTATACTCTAAAATTGCAATTTTCACATCTATATTTACATATTTTCCTTTATCATTTAAATCTAAGTTTAACTCTTTTATCCTCTTCTTTATTCTATCTCTAACAACCTTTGAACCTTCTAATGCTGTGTTTGGCATCAGTATTCCTATCATATCTTTTTGTAAACTGTATATTATATCTTCATTTCTTGTACACTCTACAATATTTGAACTAATATATTTTACTATTTTGTTAGTTTTACTTTCACCAAATATAGTCTGTAGGTTTTCATAATATGGTAGTTTTACTATCATAAGAGAAAAAGTAGTAGTATGTCTGACTGACTTACTTATTTCCATATTTACATCATTATAAAAAATTTTTAAGTTTCTAAGCCCAGTTTCATTATCTATAGTTACTAGTTCCTCATATTGTTCAGTTAATTTTATATTTGTAAGTTGTAATTCATTTATATTTTTATTTATATTTCCCATTATAATTGAAGATATTGGTACTGCTATTATCCATATATATGATATAAACTCAATATCTATATTATGAGTAATATTGTTATATAAAATATAGGACGTATATATAAATATAGTTATTGAACTTGTTATTAAACCAACTACTGAGTTTGATAAATAAGTTAACATTATTATAAAAAATATAACTGATAACATTATAAATACATTCAATTTATTTTCTGTTCTAATAGATAGTATTACTATCCCAACAATTAAAAATATAAAAACAAACAAACTTAACATTAATAAATCTATCTTTTTATTTGTCCCATTCATTTTTTATAAATTTACACCTCCAATTATTTTATTAAGTTGCCCATTTTTTCTAATTATTATTAAAATCAATATGCAAATAATTTTTTAATTTAGTAAAAATAAATTAAATTATATATGTATATAAATAATAAAAAAACAAACAAATATTTAACATTAATGTTCTCTATTTGCTTATCTTCAAAATAATTATCATGTATGTATTCATAGTAAATAAATTATATATATCTATGACATATATATATAAGTAAAAAAAATAAAACTGTTCAATAATTAGAAAATAATTTCTAAATAAGAACAGTTTTATTAAGTAAATATTATTAAATAAATAATACTCTATTTTGATTTTAATTCTATCCAAGCTTTATCGTATAACTTGATATTTTCACCAATATCTTCAAAAGTTTCACATTTAGCAAGCACATCTTTAGATGGATATGCAACAGGATTGCTAGTTATTTCTGGGTCCAATAACTTTAGTGCTCCTGTATTAGGTGTTGAATATCCAATGTATTCAGCATTTACTTTTGCATTCTCTGGGTCTAACAAGAAGTTTATAAATAACTCAGCTTCTTTTTTATTTTGCGCTGTTGTAGGTACACACATAGCATCCACCCACTTGTTCGTACCTTCTTTAGGTATAGCATAGTCAAGGTCAGGATTTTGATCCATCAATGTAACTGCATCTCCAGAATACAACATCCCCATTGCGACTTCTCCACCTAATAATCTGTCTTTTCCTTCATCGTTTACATATGCTAGGACTAAATCCTTTTGCTTTATTAAAAGATTTTTTGCTTCATTTATTTCTTTTGGATTTACACTATTCATACTGTATCCTAATTTTTTAAGAGTTATCCCTATAGTATCTCTAACAGAGTCAAACATCATCATATTTCCTTTGTATTTTGGATTCCAAAGTATATTCCAACTATCTATAGGCTCTTTAACTTCTTTTTTATTATATAATATTCCAAGAGTACCCCACATATATGCAACACTATATTCGTTAGTTTCATCATATACAGGATTTAAAAAACTCTTATCTAAATACTTCATATTAGGTATGTTTTTAAAATCTATTTTTTCCAAAAGACCTTCATTTTTCATTTTTTCCACCATATAATCCGATGGAAAAACTAAATCATAATGAGTACTACCACTCTTAACCTTTTGATACATCATTTCATTAGTATCATAAGTTGAATATTGAACTTCTATTCCTGTTTCTTTTTCAAACTTATCTATAAGAGATTCATCTATATAATCACCAACATTATATACATTTAGAACCTTTGTAGAATCTGTTGATTTATTGCATCCTGTAAATAAAGTAGCTGTAATCATACCTACAGTTACAAGGGATATTATTTTCTTAAACTTAATCATTATTTAGTCCCCCTTACTATAGATTCTTTTTTATTAGCCAATAGAAGTAATCCTAAAACCACTGCAAACATTATCGTTGATAATGCATTTATTTCAGGCTTTATACCTCTTCGAGCCATTCCATAGATTTCTATAGAAAGATTACTTACACCATTTCCAGCATTAAAGAAACTTATTATAAAGTCGTCTATTGACATAGTAAATGCAATTAAAAATCCAGAAACTATACCTGGTTTTATTTGTGGTAAAATTACTTTTCTAAGAGCATACATAGGTGTTGCTCCTAAGTCCATAGCTGCATCTTCTATATTATCAGGTAATTGCTTCATTTTTGGTAAAACTGAAAGTATAACATATGGCAAACAAAACATTATATGTGCTAATAACATTGTTGTAAAACCAAACTCCATTTTTACAAATACAAATAGACTCATAAGGGCTACTGCTGTAACTATTTCTGTATTTAAAATAGGAAGGTAGTTTACATTCAGTATTAATTTTTTACTCTTCCCTCTCATCTTATGTATTCCTATAGCACTTATAGTTCCTACTATTGTTGATATTACGGATGCTAATATAGCTATCACAACAGTGTAATATAAAGCACTCATTATACTTTCATTTTGAAGTAATTGACCATACCACTTCCATGTAAATCCATTCCATCTTGCCATTGATTTTGAATCATTAAAAGAAAATAGTACCAATGCAAATATGGGTGCATACAAAAATAAGAATACTAATGCTAAATATATATTAGAAGTTATTTTCTTTAATTTTAAAATAGTAACCCACCACCTTCTTTGTCAGATTCATCTCCAAATTTTGACATTATCGACATGGATATTAATATTACTATCATCATAAATATTGATATAGCTGAGCCAAAGTTCCAATCTCCAACAACTGTGAATTGTTGTTCAATCAAATCTCCAACTAGCATTATTTTGCCTCCACCTAGCAGTCTTGATATTGCAAAAGTAGTAACTGCTGGCATAAATACCATAGTTATTCCAGACATTACCCCAGGCAAACTCAAAGGAAATATAATTTTTCTAAATACTGTCATGTTATTTGCACCTAAGTCATGAGCAGCATTTATTAAATCATTATCCATCTTTGAAAGTGCTGTATATATTGGAAGAACCATAAATGGTAAAAAGTTATATACCATACCTAAAAGTATAGCAACATTAGTATACAAAATTGCTAATGGCTGTATTCCAAACCATCCTAAAAACGTATTTAAAAGTCCATTTTTTCCTAATATAGCTACCCATGCATATGTTCTTAAAAGAAAGTTCATCCACATAGGAAGAATAAACAACAGTATTAATGAACCTCTTCTACTTACATGAGCTTTTGAAATTATATATGCCACTGGATAACCAACTACAAGACATATCAATGTAGCTACTCCTGCTAAAAGAATAGAGCGAGCAAATACTTTAATATATATAGGGTCTATTACTTCTTTATAATTCTCAAGTGTAAACACATAACCTGTACTTGAGTCTTTTGTAAAACTGAAAAATACTACTAGTATTAAAGGAATTATTACAAATATCGCACTCCAAACTACATATGGATATGCTAAAAAAGATTTCTTCTTCATATTAGTTACTCTCTTTTCTCATTATATGGATGTCTTCTGGATATATGTCCATGCCTAGTTCTACTCCAACTTCAGCATTTTTGGTATTATGAAGTATCCACAATCTTCCATTTTCATTTAATTCTATTTCATAGTGCACTCCTTTAAATACTGTAGATGTAACTTTCCCCTTTAACATTCCTTCTTCTGGCTTTACCATTTTTATATCTTCTGGTCTTATTACTACTTCTATATTTTCATTTTTTTCAAATCCTTTATCTACGCATTCAAACTCTCTATTACAGAAATTTACTTTATAATCTTCCATCATAATTCCATCAAATATATTACTTTCACCTATAAACTTCGCTACAAATGAATTTTTAGGTTCATTGTATATGTCTTGAGGTGTTCCCATTTGTTGTATTTTACCTTTATACATTACAACAATAGTATCTGACATAGTAAGAGCTTCTTCTTGGTCATGAGTTACAAATACAAATGTTATTCCTAACTTTTTTTGAATTCTTTTTAATTCTATTTGCATTTCTTGTCTTAATTTTAAATCTAATGCTCCAAGTGGCTCATCTAACAACAATACTTTTGGTTCATTTACTAAAGCTCTTGCTATTGCAATTCTTTGTTGTTGACCTCCACTTAATGAGTCTACTTGTCGTCTTTCAAATCCTTCTAATGCAACAAGTTTTAAAACTTCTTTTACTTTAGTATCTATTATATCTTTTGGAGTTTTTTTAATTTTCAAGCCAAAAGCTACATTTTCATATACATCCATGTGTGGAAATAAAGCATATTTTTGAAAGACTGTATTTACTTGTCTTTCATATGGTGGTAAATTATTTATTTCTTTACCTTCAAATAAAACTTTGCCATCATCAGCATACTCAAACCCTGCTATTATTTTTAATGTAGTAGTCTTTCCACATCCACTTGGCCCAAGTAAAGTTAAAAACTCATTTTTCTTTATATCTAAATTGAAATTATCTAAAACAGTAAGTTCCTCATAATGCTTAGATATATCTCTTAATTCTATTATATTTTCTACCAATTATTAAACACCTCTATTCTAAAATGATGGTGGCGTACTTACCCAAATCACTTTTGCTGTCGTTTTTCCTTCGTTTGATATATAGTGATTTGCTCTTGGTCTAAAGTAAAAGCTTTCTCCTTTTTTTACCTTATTTTTCTTTTCGCCTATATGAACATATATTGAACCTGCTAGTACATATCCAAATTCTTCACCTTCATGTGGCTTTTCTTCTTTATATTGTCCACCTGGATACAATGTTATTATTATTGGCTCCATTTCATTTTTTTGTGAATTTGGAATTAACCACTTTAATTTATATTTTAAGTCCTCATCTTCAGTTTCAAACATGTCTTCTTTTGTAAAACTAATTCTTTCGTCATCTATTTCATTAAAAAATTCCCTTAAATTTGTACCTAATATCTCAAGTATATCTATAAGGGTAGCTATGGATGGTGATGTTAAGTTATTTTCTAGTTGAGAAATAAATCCTTTTGACAATTCACATCTATTAGCTAACTCTTCCTGGGTCAGTTGTTTTTCTGTTCTTAATCTTTTTATCTTTTCACCTATATCCATGTTGCACCTCCTAATTTGTGTTTTATTTTACTAAACATTTTGTTTACTAAACATTGAGTTTAAAATTTGTAAACAACATAGGTAATTATATATAAAATTCAGATATAATACAAGACTTTTTTGCTAATTTTTTTATTTTTTTAGTTAGAATAAATACAAGTATTTTAAAGGCTTTGAAAATACACAATTTGAATGTGTTTATATTAATATCTATAAAGTTTAGTATCTCTAATTATAAATAAATCAATTCATCTAACATATATAAAAGCTTTTAAGGTCTTAGAATATGTTAAGTAAATAAAAAATTGCTAAAAATCTATATTTTATAGTTTTTTAGCAATCCATATCTTTTAATATTTGAAATTTTATATATTTACAAGAAAATTTTTATTTATAATTACTATATACTCTTAATTAATTCTTTATAGGACTATTTAGCCATATTTTGAGTGGCAGTTTTTTTATCTCCACTCATATATAATTTTATAAATTTTATATCATCTATTATAAATCTATGTTTAATTTTACTACAATCTAATTTAAACAAATTAAATAATATTTGTGTAAGATATCCTAGACCAAATGCACTTATTATAGTTCCTATACCAACTTTTCCACCTAAGAAAAATCCAACTATTAATGCACCAACTTCTATAGTTCCTCTTATTAAGTTAAGTGATTTTCCTGTTTTCTTTTGAAGAGCAACCATCAAACCATCTCTAGGTCCACTTCCTAGACCACTTCCCATATAAAATACCATTCCAAGAGCTACAAGCCCCAAACCTAAAATCAACATAATTATTCCTATTAATACACTATCAGTCTTTGGAATTAAGTTAGTGTATAGAAGTAAATCCATAAAAAAACCAATTAATAACATATTAAATACAGTTCCCCATCCTACATTTTCACCAAGAATAACATCAGCTATAACTACTATAGAGCCTACAATTATAGAGGCAGTCCCTATAGTTATTCCTACATGATTTGAAAGACCTTGATGAAACACATCCCAAGGAGATAAACCAAGGTTACAATTTATCGTCAATACTATACCAATTGAACATATAAATAGACCTAAAACCAGCTTTGAAAATTTCCATAATACTTTTTGTAACAAAATCTACCCCTCCTAAACATAATTTAACTACTCACCTTAAATACCAAAAGTCAGCAGTTTTCATACAAAAATCCTATTTTATAAATTTTATAATATAACTCTATGATACATCATTTTATGCTAAATAACTACCACTTTATTACAATTTGGTTACAAATTTTCAGATTATTTTTTCGAAGAGATAATTTATATATTTCGATAATTAAACACTGTATTTTCAATTTTATTTATAATTAAATAACAAAAGCCATTTAAATATATTTTATTATATTTAAATAGCTTTTATTTTATATGTAATATTATTATTAATATGCAGTATTTAGTTTTTCTTCTATTTTTTTTTGAATAAATCCAAATACAAATAATATGAACCAATACACAAATCCTGCTACTAAGAAAGCTTCTAGATATTTATATTTACTACCACCATTATAATTTGCTGTTGCCATTATTTCTATTACCCCTATAGTAAAAGCTAGTGATGAACCCTTAATTAAATCTACAAAGTGATTAGACAATGCAGGTATAGCTACTCTTATAGCCTGTGGCATAACTATTCTTCTAAATATTTGTACATTTGTAAGTCCTATAGAAGCTCCTGCTTCATATTGTCCCCTATCAACAGAGGAAATAGCTCCTCTTATAGTCTCTGACATATATGCTGACATGTTTACTGATAAAGCAATTATTATTGCAGTAAATGGAGACATATCTACAAGTGCTGGAATAGCTCTTGGCAATCCAAAATATAATGCATACAATTGAACTAGCAATGGTGTACCTCTAAAAATTGATGTATACACTTTAACAATTTGATTTAATACTTTAACTTCATTATAGCTTATCAATGCCATTACAATTGCTATCGCTAAAGATAGTGCTAGAGATATTAAAGCAATTATTATTGTTTCTTTAGATGCTATAAATATTTCTGGTAAAATTTTAAACATGAATGATATATCTAAACTCATAAAATTCACCTATCTCTCAATTGTTATATCTTCCCCAAACCATTTTTTAGAAATTTTAGTAAGAGTTCCATCTTTTCTCATAGCTGTTATTGCTTCATCAACTTTAGCTTTTAATTCTTTTGATTTTTCATCCTTTTTAAATGGATATGCATTTATCTCTTCATAGATAGGTTCTCCAACAGCTATAAAGTTTGAACCAGCTTTTTTATTTCTAGCTGCTGTAGCTGAAACAGAAATTATTCTTGCATCAGATCTTCCAAGTTCAAGACCTTCATATGAATCTGCTCCATCATTAAATACTAATTCCATTGAATTGTCTTTATTTTTTTCTTCCATTATAGCTCTCTCAGATGAGTTTGCACCAACCTCAACTTTTTTACCTTTTAAATCTTCAAGACTTTTTATCTTATCTTTATCTTCTGGTCTAATAGTTATCATTAAAGGATTATAAGCATATGGTACTGTGAAATCATATACTTCTTCCCTTTCTGGTGTTATACTTATTTGTTGAGCTGCTGTATCTGCTTTCCCACTATCTACCATACCAAGTAATCCACCTGTATCCCCATTGTTTACTTCGTACTTAACTTCAGAATCCAATCTTTTACCAATTTCATTCCATATATCAATTTCAAAACCTTGCATTTTTCCATCTTCTCTAAAATTAAATGGATAATATTTTGCTCCTGTAGCTACTGTAATAACTTTCTTTTCTTCTTTTTTAGGCTCTTCTTTTTTTGAGCAACCTATTGCTAATCCACAAATAACTACCCCTACTGTTAATATACTTAATGCTCTTTTCCAATACATTAAAATCCCTCCATATTTAATGATATTTTTAGTTCATGAAATTAAACTTTATTTTAATATACCCCTATTGAAATTTATAATTTTTAAATTTATATATAATGATTTGTTAATTAATATAAATAAAATTTAAAAAATACATTTTTATGGACATTTCTACAAAATATAAGCCTATTTTCCATTTCTCTCAAAACAATCGTATTACACTTTCCGTACTTTGTCTAATTGTTTTTTTCTATAAACTTTTTCACTATAATCAAGTATTGCTATAATCAGGATATAGTGTTGTATTTTGTCAATACATTAATTTAAACTACTAATCACTTTATCTTTTATAATAAAAAAATACTGTTAAGCAAGTGTTTAAGCTTAACAGTATAAGTATTTATCTATCTTTATATTTTATTTTGACTTTATAAATTTTCTTCTATTTATTTTTGATATACATACTAACATAACCGACATAACTAACATAGAAGTTCCGCCTAAAACCAATTTAGAATATACTGTTGTTTTACTCATAGAACCTCCTCCTTTGCCTCCAAAGTTTCCAGCTTCTTTTGGACTACCTTGATTTCTATCCATTTTCATATTACCATTTTGCTTATTATTCGTATCGCCTTTATCCATATTGCCCATACCTGGTGGCGTATTGCCATCGATTCCTTCAGGTGGTTCTGGCATTCCATTCATGCCTTCATCAGCTTCTTTCATATCTTTATTATCACTTGAATTCTCATTATCAGAGTTTTCCTTTGTTGAAGAAGACTCTCCACTTAACTGAGCTTTTATTGTTTTACTCATAGTTTCTGCAACCTCTAAAACTCCTGGTATTGATTTTCCTCCTTTACCCATAGGACTTTCTAAATTTTCTTTACTCTTATCGTCACTTTCATTGTTATTTGTATTATTCTTATCTTCATTATTGTCTACAGCTTGACTATCTACATTATTTTTAGCTTCACTTAAAGTAAGTTCCGCATTGACTCCTTTTTCATCACTTTTATTTTCGCTATTTTCATCATTAGAATCTTTATTATTAAATTCTTGATTGCCAAAGCCCTTATTACCATCTTTATCATCATTAGAACTTTCAATTGAAGATGTTATATTTTTTTCAAATTCTTCATATGTATAAAATGCTGTTGGGTCTTCTTTTACATATGATACTATTAAGTCATGTACTTTTGTTGTCATATTTTCTAGATAATCTGAACCTAAATATTTTGTTACTATCTCTTCTAGATATTCATGGTATTTTGTTTTATATGTCTCATTTTTTAATAATGCAGATATTAGAGGTCTGTCTTCTAAATTACCTGTCGTTGGTTCATCAATATATATTGATTGCCCATCTCCGCTTTTACCAGTACTACCAAACCCACCAAATGACATATTAAAATCCCATGGTAACATAGAAAATACTCCATCTTGCTCATACAGATAGTAATTGTGAGCAAAATTACCTTGATAGCTATCGAGATTTAACAAAGCTGTATTTATTGCTATATTTTTAAGAACAGAATCTACATCAAGATACTTTTCAATGTCTTCACCTGTATCTAGAGATTTTAATAGTTTTGTGACCTTAGACCAATCAGCTGTTTTTTTATCACTTTCAACGATTAAATTTGAATAACTTTCTGAATCATCTCCATTGTACTGCAATGAAGCGCCTTCATCAGACTTGTATAAATCACCCGTTACATCTCCAAAGTTATTTTCAAGATAAGATTCTTTTAATCCTTCCACTGCTAAATATAAACCATGATATTCACCATTTATAGAAACCTTTGCATATGCAAATTCTGGAGTAGCTAATCCCATATCTTCACAAATACTATATGTTATAAACTCTCTCATATAAGAGGGGTCAGAGTAACAGTTATTAAGATTTAATTGAGTAAGCCCTTCCATGCTTTGACTAGTGTTATATTTATCAAAATTAATCTTATAACTATATCTATCACTATCACTATTTGCTACAGATGTAAGACTTGAATTTCCTTTAGTCCTGATTCCAACATTTCCATATGCATCACCATCTACGGTTACTTTTGCAACTTTAAATTCTTCTTTTATAGCATTTTCATTCATATCTTTTAAATCACTATCATCTATTTCTATATTAATTTCCATAACTTTGTCTCTATCAAAATATTTTTCAATATACGCATCACTATATAAATCAACACCTTTATTTCCAGATATACTGTATATTCCAACTATTGCACATAAAAATACAACCATAAATGAGATAAGAAGGGTAAGTTTTTTATCTTTCATAAAAGATTACTCCTCTCTATGCTACATAATCACCATTGTAACTTACAAGAACTGCATTAGTAACTCCATCTACTTGACTTAAATCATTTATAAGACTTGTTTCTCCATCTTTCATTCTAACTTCAAACACCAACTCTATACCTTTTTCTGGTGTCACGCTCTTTGATTTTATTTGATATTTAGAAAATACCCTTTTGATTTTGTCAGTTGCAATGTCTTCTGAATCTTCATTATTACAATTTACCATTAATATATATGGTGTTTCAGATATTGTTTTGTTTGAAAAGAAGATTAAAATTAATCCCATAATTATTGAACCCATTACAGCTAATGGAATTAAACCTGCACCCAAAACTATACCTGAACCCAATGACCAAAATAGAAATACTAAATCCATTGGGTCTTTAATTGCTGTTCTAAATCTTACTATAGATAAAGCCCCAACCATACCTAGAGATAAGACTACATTTGATGTAACTGCCAATATTACAAAAGTTGTAAGCATAGTGAGTGCTACAAGTGATACATTAAATGGTCGAGAGTACATAATTCCCATATATGTCTTCTTATAAACCATATATATAAACAAACCTACTAAAAATGCTGAGCCTAGAGCTAAAGCACTATCCACAAATGAAAAACCTGATACGTTTTCTATAAAACTTGACTTAAAAATATCGTTAAATGTCATAATTAAAATCATCCTTCCTATTTCTTCGTTTTTTCTTTAAATTTTATTTAAACATGTCTTTATCTAAATCTTAAATTTTTATTCTTATGTATATAACCTACTTGATGCATACTTTGAAACAGCTGTAGAAGTAGTCTTATTAATTTGAACTAAATCTTTTATAAAGTCTGGTATAAATTCGTCATATTTAACTTCCAATACAGTCATATTTTCATCAATAACTGAAACAGTTGGCAATTCTTTATTAAATAAATCTGTTGAGTTTACAGCAGTTTTAATGTCACTATCAATTGTCACTCTTACATTCCCAACTGGATAAATAAAAGCTTCTCTATCGTAATCGACTATACTTTTTGCCTCCAATCTTTCACATTTTATCTTTAGATAAAACTCCCTTAATAAACAGTTTGTTGATTCTTTTAAGAATTCAATATCATTATTTAATATCTTCAATACTTCTTTTTTAGTTAAACTAGCTGACAGCTTTGATGTCATATTATAGTGCTTTATTTTTTTTTCTAATTTTATAAAAGAACAATCATTATTATAAAATCTTATTCTAAACTTTTCTCTTATTGCAACACCATTTAACTTATCAAGAAGAGCTTTATCTTCTGGTGTATCAAAATATAAACTTCTAATAAGATATTTTCCATCTTTTGATGCATTTGCATCTTTTTTCATTATTGGATAAAGTCTTGATTTCAAAGCTAACACATCCGCTTCAGTTATTTTATGTTTCATTTCAAATCTGTAGTTTAACTTTTTATCCATTTTTATCACCTCTCAATTTCTTAACTATATTTGATTTATTTTATATTTAGAGTATACTTTACTCGACTTTGTTAAATCTCCGTAAAATAAGTGCATCTTTATGGCATATATGTGGCAAAGAAAGTTTTCCAGATAATTTAATGTTTCCAATTTTATCTCATGCTTAAACTTTACATTGTAATGACAAAATAAATAGGCTATATAGAATACACCAATATTTTGTATTCTACATAGCCTTTATTCATGTTACTTATTTTCAAAGTAAGTCATTGAGTTGGATTCATTCTCTAAAAATCATTGAATATAGATTATGAATCTTCCATTAAATTATACAACTTCTTCATCATATTCTCTTGAAAATTGACTACTGTAAAGTTCCTCATAAAATCCTTTATTCTCAAGAAGCTCTTTATGGCTTCCTTGTTCAATAATAGTACCTTCTTTCATTACTAATATTAAATCTGCATCACGAATAGTTGATAATCTATGTGCGATAACAAAGCTAGTTCTTCCTCTCATCAAGTTATTCATAGCCTTTTGAATTTCAACTTCTGTCCTAGTATCTACACTAGAAGTTGCTTCATCTAGAATTAACACTGATGGGTCTGAAAGTATTGCCCTGGCAATTGTTAAAAGTTGCTTTTGACCTTGAGATAAATTAGAAGCATCTTCAGTCAATATAGTATCATATCCTTTAGGTAAAGTCCTTATAAAATGGTCTACTCTTGCTGCTTTTGCTGCTCTTACAACATCTTCCATTGTAGCATCTGATTTACTGTATGCGATATTTTCTTTTATGCTTCCATTAAATAGCCATGTATCTTGAAGTACCATTCCAAACATTGTTCTAAGTTCTCCACGTTTTAAGTCCTTTATATCAATACCATCAATAGTAATTCTACCCTCTTGTATCTCATAAAATCTCATTAGTAAATTTACAAGAGTCGTTTTTCCGGCTCCTGTTGGTCCAACAATTGCAATCTTATCTCCTGCATTTAACTTAATATTAATATCTTTCATAAGAATAGAATCATCATTATACCCAAATTTAACATGTTCAAATTCTACCTTACCTTTAGGTATATTTATAACTTTTGAAGGCTCTTTATCTTTTACCTCCTCTATTTCATCCATCACTCCAAATACTCTCTCAGCAGATGCAATTGCTGCTTGAAGCATATTTGTAATATAAGATATTTCTGTGGTAGGCTCTGATGATTGATTTACATATTGAATAAATGCCTGTATACTACCAAGAGTCATTGTTCCATTTGCTGCAAATATACCACCGACAACTGCTATAACCACATACCCAATTTGATTTACAAATCTAATGATTGGAGATATTGAATATGATGAGAATTGTGCTTTTCTACTAGCATTATAAAGATTTTGATTTACTATTTTAAAGTTTTTAATAGTATCTTCTTCTTTACTAAATGCCTTAACTACTACTTGACCAGTAAACATCTCCTCTATATTACTATTTAATTCACCTAAAGCCTTTTGGTTTTCTGAAAATCTTTTTTGTGATTTCCCCGCAATTACAATAGTAATGCATAGCGAAACACCTAATGTTATAGCTGATACTATTGTAAGTGACATACTTATGTTTATCATCATAACTATAGAACCAATCACCGTAACTACTGCTGTAATAAGTTGCATTAATCCTTCTTGCAGGCTATCTGCAACCTTTTCTAAATCATTTGTAACTATACTAAGAGTTTCTCCCTTTTTATGTGAGTCATAATACTTAAGAGGAAGTTTATTTAGCTTATCACTTAAATCTTTTCTCATACTAAGAACTAAATTTTGTGCAACTCCTGACATAATATATTGTTGTATATATATAAATACTGAACTAAGAAGATACAAGCTTAAAAGTACTGATATTATACCTCCCATAGTACTAAAGTTTACACTAAATTTTGTGCCAGTTTGAACTGCCGTTTTTATTCCATTAAATAGTTGGTCAATAGCTTTTCCCATAATCATTGGTGCTAAAACCGTAAGAGCTGAACTTATTAATACTGCAATAAAAATTGTCAGTATTTTAAACTTTTGTTTTGCCATATATTTTAATAGTCTTTTTGTAGTTTTTTTTGCGTCCTTAGCTTTTTCTGCTGACATACCATCTTCAAAACTAAGTACATCTACTTCTTTTTTTTCTACTATATTTTCACTCATACTACACCTCCAAATAAACAAATTGAATTTCTCTTTTGCTATGCAAGTTCTTCTTTACTAAGCTGTGAATCTGCAATTTGCTTATAAACATCACATTCTCTAAGTAAATCTTTATGTTTACCAATACCTACAATTTTACCTTCATCTAAAACTATAATTTGATTGGCATCCATGATTGTACTTATACGTTGTGCTATAATTATAGCTGTTGAATCTTTAATTTCATCTTTTAATGCTCTTCTAAGTTTTTTATCTGTCTTAAAATCTAATGCAGAAAAACTATCATCAAATATATATATTTCTGGCTTTCTAACTAATGCCCTTGCAATAGAGATTCTCTGCTTTTGTCCACCAGATAAATTATTTCCACCCTGAGCTACAAATGAATCATAATTATCTTCCATACTAGAAATAAATTCATCAGCTTGAGCTATGTTTGCTGCATGTTTTATTTCTTCAATACTTGCATCTTCTTTTCCATACTTTATATTTTCTTCTATTGTTCCACTAAACAAGAATGCTTTTTGTGGTACAAATCCAATTTTATCTCTAAGCTCTTTTTGAGACATATTCTTAATATCTTGACCATTTATAGATATCTCACCTTCTTGAATTTCAAAAAAACGTGGTATTACATTTGCAATCGTAGATTTGCCAGAGCCAGTACTTCCTATAATTGCAGTTACTTCTCCAGATTTTGTTTCAAATGTTATATCGCTTAAGACAGGTTCCTCTGATTCTGAATATGAAAATGTTACATTCTTAAAGACTAAATGCCCTCTTTCTGAAATAATATTTTCAGAATTATTTCCATCTACAATTTCAGGTACTATGTCTAATATTTGATTTACTCTATCTGCACAAGCCCCTGCTCTGGGTATGTACATAAATACCATTACTGCCATGATTAGATAAAATAAAATTAAAATACAATACTCAACTAAAGCCATTATATGACCTATTTCCATATTTCCATTACTTACTCTTATTCCACCAAACCAAATAATACTTACTATACCTAAATTCATTATTAACATTACAATAGGCATAAGTACTGCAAATATCTTATTTATTGAAATTGCTGTTTGAGAATAATCCACTGCTGTTTTATCAAATCTATTCTTTTCAAAACTACTTCTATTAAAAGCTCTTATAACTCTTACTCCAGTTACAGCTTCACGTAACACTCTATTCATATTATCCATTTTTGTTTGCATTATCTTAAATAATTTGATAACTCTTTTACCAACTAAGCATGCAAATAGCATGAATAAAACCATTATTATAACAATAATAATTGTCATTACTCTATCTATAGAATAAGCTAAAAATAATCCAGAAATAGTTATAATTGGCGCTGGTAACACCAACTCAATAAACATAAATAAAGATTGCCCTATTAAAGTAATATCACTAGTACTTCTAGTAATCATAGATGCTGTACCTATTTTATTAAAGTCATTTATTGATAATTCTTGAGCTTTTACAAATACTGCTTCTCTAATATCTCTACAAAATCCTGATGAAAGATTTGCTGATACTTTACATACTAATACAGCTGATAGAGCTGTTATTCCTGCTACAATTAGCATTAATACACCTGTTTTTACAATATAATCTATATCTCCTTTTACTACGCCATTATTTACTATACTTGCTGTAAGAGTTGGTATATATAAAGTTCCAAGTGTTTGCAAAAACGTAAATATTAACATTGTAACAATCAAAATCCTATAAGGTTTTAAAAAACGAATTAATTTTTTCATACTTTCACACTCCTTTACAAAATATTATGATAAACTATACTGTAACAGGATAGTCAAGGAGGAATTTTAATTATGAGCCAAAATTCAAAAAATTACTTTACCACTGGTGAATTTGCAAAGATTTGTGGAGTCAATAAAAAAACACTTTTTCATTATGATGATATAGGTCTTTTTTCTCCAGAATTGAAAAAAGAAAATGGGTATAGATACTACTCATACCATCAACTTAGTATTTTTAGCATAATCTCCTCACTTAAAGAAATAAAAATGCCTTTAAAAGAAATTAAAACTTATATAGATAAACGAACTCCTAGTTTGTTAATTGAACTTTTAGAAAAAAAGAGTATTGATATTAACAATGAAATTGAAAAATTAAACAATATTAAGACTTTAATGGAATCCACTATTGCACTTACTAAAAAAGCCTGTGATATTGATATAAATACTATTACTTTAGAAGAACATGAAGAAGAATACATAGTTAAAAGTCCTCTTATAGAAACAGAACAATTTATGGGAGATGATGAAGAGAAATTCTTATATGAATGTATCAATTTTATGGATAACTATGAATTAAGTGATGATTGCTTGATTGGTTCGATTATTAAAGGTGAGGATATACTAAATAAAAATTTCGAGTCATATTCACACTTGTTTACTAAAGTTAATCGTGAATACAAAAAATGTCCAATATCAATCAAACCAAAAGGACTCTATGTAACTGCTTATCATAAAGGAAGTTATGATACACTTGAAACAACTTATGAAAAACTATTAAATTTTTTTAAGGATAATGATTTACGTATAGGACACTTTGTTTATGAAGAATATCTTCTATATGATATAAGTGTTCGAGATATTGATGAATATATAACTCAAATCTCAGTTGAAGTTAAACAACTTTAAAAATAACTACAACTGATTTTACTTTTACACAAAACTAAAACTTAAATTAATATAATTATCATAGATTACTCGATTTAATTCTTTGTTTTTTTATATAAGTTTACTTCTATAACAAATAAAAAAAGGGTTTATCTCAAAATTGATTTTTTAGAGAGGATGAAATATACTAATAGTTGTTAGAGGTATAAATATAAATTACATTATACTTAAAAAAGCAAGTAAAAAATGGAGTATAACTCCTCGCATGATAAAATTACTATTGCGTTGTGGTGTGTATCTCTCAGTACTGTTGTCAAAATGGTTACGGCGTGGCTAATTCTCAATGACACAAAAGCCTACTGATGGCCGTAGAAAGGGGAACTCAGATGAATAAAGTTTTAATTATAGATGATGATAAAGACCTTTGTATTTTGCTGAAAAAGAGCATTTCCATTGAACAGCTTGAAGCGAACTATTGTCATTCCGGGAAAGATGGACTGACTGCACTTTCAAAACAAGATTATCAGTTAGTGGTTCTCGACGTGATGATGCCGGGAATGGATGGCTTTGAAACTATGGAACAAATACGAAAATACAGCAGTATTCCCATTTTAATGCTGACATCGAAAAGCGATAATTACAGCAAAGTACATGGCTTGCGCGCTGGTGCAGATGACTATTTGACCAAGCCATTTGAGATTGCCGAATTCACTGCCCGTGTCCTGTCTCTTATCCGACGCTACACACGTTTTAATCCCAATAATGAAGAACCACAGCAACTCTCTTTTCAAGGTTTGTTGATTGATCTTGACCGACATACAGTAACGACTGATGGCGAACCCATGCTACTTCCTCCCAAGGAATTTGATGTGCTTCTTTTCTGTGCAAGACATCAGGGAAAGATTTTGACGAAGCAGCAAATTTATGAAGCAGTGTGGGGTGAATCTTATGTCCATGATGACAGCAATATCATGGCTATTATCAGCCGTCTACGTAAAAAAATTGAACTAGACCCGTCATCCCCCATCTATCTGCAAACGGTAAAAGGGATAGGGTATCAATTCAACATGGAGGTATGAAAATGGATGCACAAACAATCATTCTCCTGTTGCTCTTGTTGTCGATTGCTCTGCTTCTCCTTTCCATATTCGCCTTTTGCCAGCTTGGGCATATTCGACGCAGCCTAAAAGATATAGAAGAAACACTTGCTGATGTACAAAGTGGAAACGAAAATCGCAAAGTACTGGTTAAGCCACATGATGTTATGGCTCCATTGGTTTATCGGCTTAATGAGATTGTCTACGACTATGAAAACAGGCTACTTTCTTTGAAGAAGACAGAGGAAACTAGCAAACAACTCATGACCAGTCTATCTCATGATGTTCGTACACCCTTAACAACCCTAATTGGCTATCTGGACGCCATACACAGTGGTATCGTCATCGGACAGGAGCGTGAGGAATATATTGAAATCGCTCAGCGCAAATCCTACAATCTCAAGGAATACATCGATGTTCTTTTTAACTGGTTCAGGCTAAACTCTGATGAATTTATGCTGTCAATAGAATCTGTGGAAATTGCAGAGCTGTCACGGAATATTCTGAAGGACTGGGTTCCTATCTTCCGTGAAAAAAAACTGGATTTTGAAATTGATATCCCAGAAAAGCAGCTAATGGTAAATCTCGATCCAGATGGATATTCCCGTGTGGTCAATAATCTGGTTCAGAATGTCATTGCTCACAGTCAGGCCTGCCAAATCAAGATTACCATGATTGAGGATTCCAAAATGATATTACTCCATGTTGAGGATAATGGTGTGGGAATTTCCAAAGAAAATTTACAGCACATCTTTGAACGGCTGTATAAATGTGACAAGGGCTGTTCAGAAAAAGGCAGTGGTCTGGGCTTATCCATCGTCAGTCAGATAGTTAAGCGAATGGGTGGTCAAATTTCTGTAGAAAGTGACATTGGAAAGTACACCGTATTTACAGTGAGCTTACCGCTAATATAAATCTTTTTCTCCCCATGTAGTGTGTGTATATACATGGGGATTTTTTGTAAGTTCTAAGATTGCAAGGTTAATACAAGGTTGTTGTAAGGTTAATGCAAGATTGAGATGGTATGATAACTTTAATAAACAAAGGAGGCTTTTACTATCTATGAATAATTTAATTATTGAAACAAAAAATCTTACTAAACAGTATGGCGCTCAAAAGAGCGTCTCCAATTTAAATATTCACGTTCAGAAAGGCCGCATTTACGGCTTGCTGGGAAGAAACGGTGCGGGTAAAACGACCACGATGAAAATGCTGTTGGGTCTAACAAAACCAACCACTGGAGAAGTTAAAATATTTGGCCAGAATATTCAGGACAACGAAAAGAAACTTCTTCCTCGAATTGGATGTTTGATTGAATCACCAGGTTTTTATCCCAATCTGACAGGAACAGAAAATCTCAAAATCTTTGCAAGACTTAGAGGAATACCAAAAAAAAATGCAGTAAAATCAGCACTGGAAGTAGTTGGTTTACTCTATAATGACAAAAAGTTATTTTCTCAATATTCTCTTGGCATGAAACAGAGGCTGGCAATTGCTCTTGCCATTATGCACGACCCAGAATTGTTGATTTTGGATGAGCCTATTAACGGGCTTGATCCTATTGGTATTGCAGAAGTAAGAAATTTTATTCGTGATCTCTGCACAGAGCGAGGAAAAACCATTTTAATCTCCAGCCATATTCTTTCTGAAATTTCCTTATTGGCAGATGACATTGGAATTATTGACCAAGGCATTTTGCTGGAAGAAGAAAGCCTTGCCGAACTGGAAGAAAAAAACAACAAATACATACATTTTACTGTATCCAATTCAGCACAGGCGGCAAGGCTTTTGGAAAATCAGCTTCACCTGAACAATTTCAAAGTAGCAGATAATTACAATATTATGCTTTATGATACAGATGTTTCAGTTGCAGTAATAAATCGTGCTTTCATTCAAAACAAAATTGATGTATCAGAATCTCATTTGTGCGAGGATACCCTTGAAGATTACTTCAAGAAAGTAACGGGAGGTGAAGGAATTGCTTGATATGATTTCATGTGAATTTTCAAAAATCAAGCGGCTAAAATTTATTCTGATCTCTATTTTAGGTGCTTGCTTATTCCCCATTCCTGCAACAATTTTGATTGCAAAGGACAACTTACCCTTTGAGCAATTGTTCAAATTAGTTATCAATTTTGGCTATTTTTTGCTACTCCCTATTGTATTAAGCATCGTTGCCAGCCAGCTGTTTTTCATAGAAAGAGATAACGACGTATTAAAAAATCTCGCAACAGTGCCAGTGCCAAAACTAAAACTTGCGATGGCAAAACTGGCTGTGCTGTTGGTGGTCTCACTGTTTTACTCCGTTACTGGGTTAGTGGCTACCATCATTGGCGGCCTCCTTATTGGAACAGTAGATGGGATTGCTGTAAAATTAGGGATGAGCATTGCTTTTGGCATTATGTTTTTTGTTGCTTCACTTCCCGTTGTGGTACTAATTGTATACTTCAACCGCAGCTATATTTTTTCTATTATACTTTCTTTTGTATATACTATTTTCAATTTTTGTATATCCTTAAGTATTATTAACTTTGAACCAAATAACCCGCTATTGAGCATATTGCCTGCTCCCATTATTATGCGTTGGTGGATGGCATCTTGGGGAGACCCCACTGGTGAATATACGGCGCTTAGACAGCCATATTTACTCTCAACCCCTGCATGTGTAGGCATTTTATGTTTGATAGCAATTATGGCAGTCCTGTTGATCTGCATGATCTATAAGAAGCAGGAGAATTAGGAGGCATCTATGCTTGATATAATTACTACGGAATTTCAAAAAATAAAACGATACAATGTTCTATGGGTTGGTGTTGTTGCTGTTCTGTTTTCCGCACTATTGGCGGTTTTCCAGATTGTCAGTTCCCATGGAAGCAACCCTCTAACGTATGATAGCTTTGCAAACATGGTCATCTGGAACAATTTCAGCCTTGCTTTTCCCTTTGGGATTACACTTATAGGTGGTTATCTCATTAACCGTGAATATACAGATGAAACCTTAAAAAGTATCTTGACTGTTCCCGTTTCATTGCGCAAACTACTAGCGGGAAAATTAATTGCGCTTGGAGGACTTACCATCCTGTTAAGTCTTTTCAGCTTCTTATGCACAGTTATTTTGGGATTGATATTTTGCCATATCAATATATCTGTTACACTCATTGTAAAATCCTTAGTTCAGCTTTTGATTGTTAACCTGTGTTGTTACATTGCTGTTTTACCAATTATTGCTTATTTTGGTCGTAAACAAAATGCCTTTTTGACAGGCGTAGGAATTGCATTTGTCTATGGCTTCTGTGGTGTGTTTGTTGCTGGAAGAAATCTGACAGACTTTTATCCTATTACAGCAGGACTTGGACTCGTTGGATATAACAATGGTGCAGATACTGTTTATCAACCACTTGTCGGAGCAATAACTTTGGTCGTAATTCTAATCCTTGCAGCTATTCTCCTTGCATTCACGCCCAATTACGATAAAGTTATGACCATATCCAAGAAAAAAGTGACAAAACATAAAAAGCATTCTCACAAATAACATCAATATTATTTCTGTTATTTAATCTGCTGGACGGCGACAAAGAAAAAAGCCGTCGTACAGCAGTTATATTCTCATGTGTCTTGAAAGTTATTTATTCTAAACGTTAACCAATTTATATATATAAAGGTACTTCTTTCTATCCTATTAGATTCATTTTATTTTCTTCTTTTCCCATCTATTTTTTGATTTTTGATAAATTAAATAAGCAGTAATTGTGTATAAACATGAAAACAAAGAAGCAAATCCAGAAACTCGTGTAAGACCTAAAATACCTCCAATTCCAAATCCAAAGGTAAAAATTACAACAGCAATTCCACCTAAAAAAGCAATGCTTGCAAGAATAATCAAAATAATTTTCTGCCAAAAGATAGTCACACACAAATTAATAACAAAATATACTACCGCTTCAATCAACAATAATGAACCAAGATAAACAGGTGATACGTGGATTAAGTAACGTGAAAAAGCTATTGAGTGAAGTCCAAACACAATAAGTAAAATTGCTATAATAAGACTTCCATAGCTAAAAAAGGATTTTGCACCATTTTCTAAGATAAAATCCACAATCCGCAAAACACCATATAAAATCATATATCCAACAATAACATAAAACATGCCTCCAAGAAGAAATTCAGGGAATATTAAAAGTGCAGTTCCCATGCCTCCAAGAAAAACCGCTCGCAGTATCGCATGCTTTGTAAACTGTTTATAGAGTAATAAATTCATAATCAATCCCACCTCTCTTGGAAGGTATGATACCATGTAAACATTACTCTCACATGAATCTCTACTTACAATTTTGTAATGTTAACCATCTTTCTGCATCTTCATAAGCTACAATTGTAGGTGCATGAGCGAATACTTTTTTACCATTTTCATGAGATATTTCGACTACTCTTTTTATAGTTTCAAAATCAAAAGCTGTATTTGATGTTTTTGGGTCCTCTATTATACAATTAAAAATAACTACAGCTAGTTTTGTATTTTCACAAAATTAACTGTAGTTCCAAGTTATAATTATATTCTAAAGATTTATATAATCATCTATCACATAACTATACATATTAATCAAATTTTTATTGTATTAAAATTAGTGTATATAAATATCTTCTTCAAATAAACAATATGAATTTTTTCCAGATGCCTTTACATTATAAAGTGCTCTATCTGCATTTTTAAACAATTCTAAAAATGAATTTCCATTTTGAGGATACCTTGCAATACCAATACTAACAGAAGCATCAAAGCTAAAACTTAAATCTTTGTAATTATCTGTAAGAACTCTGTTTAATTTTTTTGCTTTTTTATGTATATTTGCTTCTGTATAATAATCTCGCATATATACTACAAATTCATCTCCACCAATTCGACCAATTAAATCTTCATTATCAAAACTAGCTTGAATCTTCTCAGCAAAAGTTTTTAGTACAAAATCTCCAAATGGATGTCCAAAATTATCGTTTATCTCTTTGAAATCATCTAAATCAATAATGAATAAAGCATCTTTTTTATCACCTTTATTCATGACTATAGCTTCTTCTACTAATTTTTCAAATACTCCTTTATTATATACATTAGTTAGGGAGTCTCTTTCTGCTCTAGTTTTTAATTCTTCATATTTTTTTATATCATTATCTACATCTACAATTACTCCCACAACTTTTAAAATCTCATTCTCATTATTACAAATATTTGTTACTGATGTTCTACACCAAATATACTCACCACTAGATTTTCTTAAACGATAAACTGCTTGATTATGTTTGTTATTCTTTTGAATACTTTCAAAAAAACTCTCAAAGATATTATAATCTTCATGATGAACTAAATCTTTATCTCTAATTTCTTTAAAAATATCTTCACAAACACTACTATATCCAAATTTTTCAGTCCAAACTTGAGACACAAATGACTTCTTCTCCTTGATGTTCCATTCAAAAACAACAGAATCAGTCTGTTCAACAATAGTTTTGTAACGCTCATTACTAAGCCTTAATTCTTCCTTATGAACTACTTCTTTTTCAAGCATTTCATATTTCATAGACAATTTAGTCTTTTCTATAATAGATTTAAATAAATAAAATACAATAAAGTTGATATATAAAATACCAACACTTGATATTAAGTTTAGAATTTTTAAACTTTGAGCTGGAAAAAATTTATTTATATCAAAAATAGAAATAGATAAAAATACACTAAATAAAGGTATTAC
The DNA here is from genome assembly GCF_020657755.1 of Clostridioides sp. ZZV15-6388. Taxonomy (NCBI): domain Bacteria; kingdom Bacillati; phylum Bacillota; class Clostridia; order Peptostreptococcales; family Peptostreptococcaceae; genus Clostridioides; species Clostridioides sp. ZZV15-6388. The sequence goes on from NZ_JAGWCU010000036.1 coordinate 32,505, forward strand.
AAGTAAAGGAAGCCAATATCTTATTGGCATATCTGAATGTATGTCCTTTTTAAAAAGGCAAACAATTTTACAGATAAATAAAAAAACAATTTTTGATAAAATTACAGCTAAGACTCTTATGCTATTATTTTCAAACATTATTTTAAAATCTTCTTTTATAAATAAAACAAAGATACTTGTAACTACAACTTCTGATAGTATAAAAAATGAACTTAGTAATACAGTCGCAAATAATCGTGTCTTTATATTTCCTTCATACAAAAATGAGAACGAAAAAATAAGGATAAAAATTAAAGGCATTGTTACTATAGGATTTAAAGTTACTAAATTGGAAACACCTAAACATATTATAAAACCCAATTTAGTATATTTTATAGCTTTTGTATATTCTTCTCTTTGACCTAAAAAATCTGATAAAAACATATGGACAACAAAGGCTTCAAACACAACTGTTACTAAATTTGTAATATCAAAAAGCAGTTGTTCTTTCATAAATAATTTTTTGTAAAATCAAAGGCATTTTTAAACTTAAATACTCCTCAGATTTTACTTTTCCTTTCTCTATCTATATTTAAACACATACTTTAAATGTCAAATTTTACAATATATGTCAGCTTGATATTCTTCTTTTTTCAACAGTATACAATAGATATATGTAAAAAACAACTTTAAATATTACTATATTTTCTTTAATTACTCTTTATATTTTTTTATAACTTAAACACTATAGTAAATTTAGCACCCTTTTTGCCATTTTCTACATATATACGACCTCCATGCTTATTTACAATGGATTTAACTATTGATAATCCAATTCCATGATTTCCGCCAACTCCCTTGTAAAATCGGTCAAATACATGAGGTAAATCTTCTTTATTAATTCCTATTCCATCATCTTCCACTATTACAACTATATTTTTTTGATTATGTTTACATATTATTTTAATTTCACTCTTAGCATATCTTAAAGCATTTTCTATAAGATTCATAAATGCTTTGGATATATTTTTTTCATCACATTCAAATAGAACCATGTCTTCCTCAAATTCATAATTAAACTTTATTCCTTTATTTATAGCTCTTACATTTTGCCTAGAGCCACAGTTTGAAAGCACTTCTCTTAAATCACATTCTACCATTTCATAATCTTTAGTGATATTATCTATTTTAGAAATATACAGTAAATCTTCAACCATATCATTTAACCTATCACTTTCTTCAAGTATGATATCACTTGCATGTTTGCTATCTATAATATTATACTTTATAGCTTCTGCATACCCTTTAATAGACATAAGTGGAGTTCTAAGTTCATGAGATGCATTTTGGAAAAATATTTTTTGCTCATTATCATACTTATCCAGATATTCAGCACTCTTATTCATAACATTTGAAAGCTCTACTAACTCCTTATCCGAAAAATCAAAGTAATTTCTTTTAAAATCTCCTTGACCTATTTTTTTTGCAAATCCACATAACTCTTTTATAGGTTTTGCAATTTTTTCAGATAAAATCACAGCTGTAAATATCGCTAATATCCCAGCAAAACACATTACAGATATTAATACAATATTTATCTTCTGGGCTAAATTTAAGGTCTTTGATATATCTATAAAAAGTATTAAATAATTATCTTGTTCATCATTTATACTAGTAATTTTTACAGTAGAAATATAATAATCTCTATTTCCAGTAGAAACACGCGTATTATTATCTGAATTTAAATCCAATTTTTCATTTTGAATATAAGTTCTAATCAAATCCATTTCATCAATATTTTTTAAAAAATCATCCTCTCTAGTTGGAAATATCAGTTTATAGTTAGAATCAACTACCATTGCATCTGCATCTGATTGCATCTCTGCCATTCTAACCTTATCTTGTACATTTCTAATAAAGTTTGATAATTCTTTAGGAGGTAGCTTTCCATCATTCTGCGGAGGCTTAATAGGCTTAAAATTACTATCCATATGTTCTATCATTTCTGTAGATTTTGTAAGTTCTTCATTTGCTGTTGTTTTTATATATGTATTGACCAATATGTTAAAAGATACTAATATTATCAAAAAAACCACTACTGTCAAACCTAATATGCTCACTAAAATCCTAGTTTTTATACTTATATTTTTCCTTGAAAATTTCAATTTAAATAATGATTTAACTTGATTTTTTATACTTTTATTATTTTCATTTTCCATCTGATTTTTTCTCCTTTAATCTAAACCCAAATCCCCAGACAGTTTCTATTAAAATATTTGTTTCTAAAATTTTTTTACGTAGTCTCTTTACTGACGTATAAACTCTATAAATTTATATAAATACTTTATATTTTTTATAGTCTTATTTCCTTTTTCATCCTACCCTATTTTGAAATTCATAAGAATATCTACTCTAGTTTAATATGGCAGTCCAAAGGCTTAAATTCGACCTCGTCAATGTCTACATATTAGCACAATCTTTTTATTTGATTTTCTATGCTAATTTAAGTAACCACACTGGCGATTACTTTTATAATTTGTTAAATTAATACTTGCATTTTTATCCCTATCAATCACAAGATTACATTTTTCATTAGGACATACATAAGTCCTATCTTTTAACTTTAAATCTTTTTTGATAGTTCCACAACATGAACACATTTTACTA